>NZ_JBFUHN010000130.1:0-12282 GCF_056402375.1 Variovorax sp. P4_B10
GTCCATCACCATCGGGTAGTCGAGCGTGGTGGCCAGGATCTTGCCGGCAGCGGGATTGGCGCGCACGGTCGAGAGATACGGCTCGTAGGTCATGGCGGCGTCGTTCTGGCCGGCCACGAAGGCCTGGGCGGCGGGCTGCGGCTCGAGCGAGACCACCTTCACGTCCTTCAGGGTCATGCCGTTCTTGCTGAGCATCCAGGCCAGGCCGAAGTACGGCGCGGTGCCGGGGGCGCTCACGCCGATGCTCTTGCCCTTCAGGTCGGCGAAGCTCTTGACGTCGTTGCGCACCGCGAGGCCGTCGGCGCCGTAGGACTTGTCCATCTGGAAGATCTGCACGATGGGCACGCCGTTGGCGTTCCAGGCCACGTGCGTTTCCACGGTGGTGGCCGCGCACTGGATGGCGCCGGAGGCCAGCGCCAGGTGGCGGTCCTTCTGCGGAATCATCTTGAGCTCGACGTCCAGGCCGTTCTTCTTGAAGATGCCGGCCTTGTCGGCCAACGAGAGCGGCGCGAAGCCGGTCCAGCCGGACATGCCGAGCGCGATCTTGGTTTCCTGGGCGGCGGCCGTTCCGGCCATGCCCGCTGCACATGCACCTGCTGCCAGCAGCGAAGCGACTTTCACAACTACCGTCGTCTTGACCATGGGTACTCCTGGTTCCGTTCTTGAGAGATGGCTCGGCGGTACGCCCCGGATTCGGGCTGCGCACGCCTCGCATTGTTGCCAAGCGCCCCAACTTGTATATACAGGATAACCCGAGAAGGCCATTTCGGTGCACTCCTTCAGGAGAATGCACCAGATTGCTGTCTATACAGGAAAGGCGGCGAGACGAGGTTGATCATTGCAAACCTCATGCCACAGTCATATCTGGGCTGCTGGGGGACAATCGACGGCCCTCCCCCTTCATCCCCCTCCCGCCCTCCGCATCTGCTGCCTGTGTCCTCCCTCGCTCCCCGCCCCCTCGACGCCTCCGGCAGCAGCACCGCACCGGCCGAAATCCTCCACGAAGTCTTCGGCTACTCGCAGTTCCGGGGCGCCCAGCAGGACATCGTCGACCACATGGTGGGCGGCGGCGACGCATTGGTGCTGATGCCCACGGGCGGCGGCAAGTCGCTGTGCTACCAGATCCCGGCCATCGCGCGGCAGCGTGCGGGGCGCGGCGTATCGGTGGTGGTGTCGCCGCTGATCGCGCTGATGCACGACCAGGTCGGCGCGCTGCACGAAGCCGGCGTGAATGCGGCCTTCCTGAACTCCACGCTCGACTGGGAACAGACGCAGGATGTGGAGCGCCGCATGCTGCGCGGCGAGATCACGCTGCTCTATGCGGCGCCCGAGCGGGTGAACACGCCGCGCTTTTTGTCGCAGCTCGACTCGCTGAACGAGCGCGGCAAGCTCTCGCTGTTCGCGATCGACGAGGCGCATTGCGTGAGCCAGTGGGGCCACGACTTCCGCCCCGAATACCGCGCGCTCACCGTGCTGCACGAACGCTATCCGGGCGTGCCGCGCATCGCGCTCACCGCCACGGCCGATGACCTGACGCGTGCCGACATCGTCGAGCGGCTTCAGCTCGAGGAGGCACGCCAGTTCGTCTCCAGCTTCGACCGGCCGAACATCCGCTACACCATCGTCGAGAAGAAGGACRCAACCACGCAGCTGCTGCGCTTCATCGAGCGCGAGCATGAAGGCGATGCCGGCGTGGTCTATTGCCAGTCACGCAAGCGCGTGGAAGACCTCGCAGTGACGCTGCGCGATGCCGGCATCAACGCCCTGCCCTACCACGCGGGCCTCGACGCGGCGGTGCGGCAGAAGCACCAGGACCGGTTCCTGCGCGAAGAAGGCGTGGTGATGGTCGCGACCATCGCCTTCGGCATGGGCATCGACAAGCCCGACGTGCGCTTCGTCGGCCACCTCGACATGCCCAAGAACATCGAGGGCTACTACCAGGAGACCGGCCGCGCGGGCCGCGACGGCGCACCCGCCGACGCCTGGATGACCTACGGCCTGAACGACGTGGTGAACCAGCGCCGCATGATCGACGAGAGCCCGGCCGGCGAAGAGTTCAAGCAGGTGATGCGCGGCAAGCTCGATGCGCTGCTCTCGCTGGCCGAGGCGAGCGACTGCCGGCGTGTGCGGCTCCTGGGCTACTTCGGCGAGAAGAGCACGCCCTGCGGCAACTGCGACAACTGCCTGAACCCGCCACAGGTGTGGGACGGCACCGATGCCGCGCGCAAGCTGCTGAGCACCATCTACCGCGTGCAGCAGCTGAGCGGCATCAGCTTCGGCGCGGGCCACATCATGGACATCCTGCGCGGCAAGGCGACCGAGAAGGTCAAGCAGTTCGGGCACGAGCGCATCAGCACCTTCGCGCTGGGCGCGGAGTTCAGCGAGGTGCAGTTGCGCGGCGTGCTGCGGCAGCTGATCGCGACCGGCGCGCTGGCCGTCGACGCGGAAGCCTTCAACACGCTGAAGCTCACGGAAGGATCGCGTGCGGTGCTCAAGGGCGAGGCGGCCGTGAGCTTGCGCGAATCGATCTCGTCACCGACCGAGCGCAAGTCCCGCCGCGAGAAGGTCGCCAAGGGCGCGCCCTCGCCGGCCGCGGCCAAGCTCGACGACGTCGGCAAGAAGCGCTTCGAGGCGCTCAAGGCCTGGCGCGCGGAGGTGGCAAAGGAGCACAACCTGCCGGCCTATGTGATCTTCCACGACGCCACGCTGGCGTCGATCGCCGAGCGCGCACCGGCGACGCTCGAAGACCTGCAGGGCATCAGCGGCATCGGCACCAAGAAGCTCGAGGCCTACGGGACCGAAGTGCTGCGCGTCTGCGCAGCGTTCTAGAAGCTCAGTTCACGGCGGCGGGCAGCGTGATCGGCACCGGCCGCGTCAGCAGGTCGACATAGAGCTCGAAGAAGCGCGCGTTGTCGAACTTCTTCACCACGGTCATCTTCTGCAGCGTCGGCCCCGCAGGCTGCGAGGCGTAGCCGATGGAGCGGCCGTTGTCTGCAGCACCGGGCTTGGCCACCACGTCGACATACCGCTCCACCGTCTGGGTCGCATAGGCCGGGTCGATCAGGTAGGCCAGCGTCAGCGTGTCCCAGATGTTCTGGGTGTAGTCCGGGTTGTTCTCGAAGCCGTTGGTGCCGCTGAAGCCATAGCCGTTGAGCTTGCGGAACACCTCCGTCACGGCGGTCGGCTTGGCCGGATGGGCGATGCGGTCGTAGATGGTCTTGGTGAGGAACACGGTGTCTGTCACGTCGAGCGGCACCACCACCTGCGGGATCGGCAGGCGCACCACGAACTGCGCGGCGTCGGGGTCGAACCACCAGTTGAACTCCGCGGCCTTGGTGGTGTTGCCCGACACGTCGATGGCGCCGCCCATGTAGATGATCTTCTTGATCAGCGGCACGATCTCGGGGTTCTGCTTCGCTGCGAGCGCGATGTTGGTGAGCGGGCCGATGGCGAGGATGGTGACCTCGTTCGGGTTGGCCTTCACCGTGTCGACGATGAAGTCGACCGCGCTCTTGCGCTGCACCAGCGTATGGGTGGCGAAGCCGTCGGGCGAAGGCTTCAGGTCGGCGTCGGTCTTGGGCTCGGGTCCGCTCCAGGCGCCGAGGTAGCCGTCGCCGCCAGCGCCTGCGGCCATTTCGGCTTCGACGTCGGCGAAGGTGTGGTTGAGCGCGTAGTTCGCACCGACGTAGATGCCGATGCGGTCGCCCACGCCGAGCCGTTCGACCGACATCAGCGCATCGGCCACGCCCTGCTTGAGCCACTGGTTGCCGGAGACGACGCTGATGCCCATGACCTGGACCTTGCCCGAAGCCTGCAGCTGCGCGGCCATGACGCCGAGCTGGCCATCGTCGCTCATGGTGTTGTAGTCGCTGTCGATGATGATCTTCTGCGCAGGCGCCGACGGCGTGCCGAAGCCGGGCGCGAGTCCGATGCCACCGCCTCCGTCACCGCCGCCACCACAACCCACCAGCACAGCAACGACGATGAAGGTGAACATCGTCCCGATCCATTTGCGCATCTTCTGCTCCTAAGAATTTGGTTTTCAGTCGAGGACACTGAAATACAAACGTTTGCGCAAAGCTTTGCGCAAACGTTTGCCAAACTCTAAGGGCCAAAGCACGGGCATGGCAAGCGCCGTGGCTAGGTGTTTTCCGCGGGGCCGCTGCGGGGCGCCCTCAGCCCTCGGTGGGCGAGGGTCCGAGCAGGCGGTTTTCGCGCAGTGGCGTGCGTTGGAGCAGGTAAGGCTGCTCTTCTTCCGTCGAGGTTTGCGCCTTGTCGAGGCCGATGCCTGGCATGGCCTTGGATGAAGCGACCGCCGGACACGCGCCGGAGCTGCGCAAGGTCAGGGCCGCGGCGAGCCGCGCCTCGTTCGGGTCGCCCAGCGGGTGGCCGAAATCGTCGGCCACGACGCAGGTGGGCGAGAAGCCGTCGCCATAGTCGCCGTAGCCCGCCTGGTTCACGCCCTTGAACTGGATCGCGAAGTAGGTGGTGCCGCAGTTGTCCTGCGGATAGAAGCCGTAGGGCTTGCCGCAGGTGGTGCCGCCCACGAGGTTGACGGTGACGCCGACGCCGCGCAGGCTGTTGATCACCGATTCGCTGGCCGAGCAGGTGTCGGGACCTGTGAGCACGGTGACGCGCGAGAGGCCGAGCGTCGGCAGGGGCTGGCCGGTGCGGCTGGTGGTCAGGAAGGGAACGAGGGCCTGCGCGAGCGACAGGTGGAACGGGTTCTTGTCGTTGAAGCTCATGCGCTCGAAGGTCTTGCCGGCGGTCGTTGCCGGCGCGGCCACCATGTAGGCCAGCCGGCTCGCGATGTTGAGCTGGCCGCCGCCGTTGTAGCGCATGTCGAGCACCAGGTCCTGGATGCCGCCGTCCTCCTTGAGCTTGTTCACCGCCGCGACGAGTTGGGCCTCGGAAGTCGTGATGTGGTCGTTGAAAAGGAAGTAGCCGACGCGGTTGCCTGCGGCGCCGATGGTGCCGACGTTCTGCACCGGCGTGCTGGTGATCCTGGCGGCCGCCAGCGTGACGGTGCGCGTCGCGCTGCCCTCCTGCAGCTTGAAGGTGTGCGATTCGCCGACGGCCTGCGGCGAGATGCCGCGGTTGATCACCGTGGTGTTGGTGCCGTCGACGACATCGACCCCGTCGACCTCCAGCACCTTCGCGCCGCGCGCGATGCCGTTCGTTGCGGCGGGCGAGCCCGGCTCGGTGAAGGCGATGCGCAGGTCGCGCGGGCGGGTGTTGCGCACGAACGCGAACTCCATGCCGTAGCCCGCCGAGACGCCGCCTTGCGACAGCTGGCGGTACACCTCGGTGTCGTAGATGAAGTGGAAGCGGTCCTTCGCCCGGCCCGAAGGCGTGGTGGCCGGGGTCTTGAGCACGTTGAAGAACGCGATGGGCGTCGCATAGTCGGCTGCCACGAGGCTGGTCGGCACCTCGCTGTACCAGAGGTAGGTCTCGTCGATCCAGCCGCGCACCCAGCTCTTTTCGTTGTCGACGGAGCCGGCGCGGTCGGGGTAGGCAGCGCCAGTATCCGGATCGACGCCGTTGCGCGGCGCGGCGCACAGGCCGGCGACCGACGAAGACGCAACGATGCCGCCGTTGGCAGGCGGCGTGGTGCCGGTCGGCGGCGCGATGATCGGAAAACCACCGCCACCGCCGCCCCCTCCGCCGCCTCCACCGCAACCCGCCAACAGGCTGGCCACGGCGAGTGCCGTCGCGGCTGCCCATGCACCGGAACGMGGCAACTGCCGCAGGTCTGTCTTGCGAAAGCCCATGGTTTCTCCTCCTCGCCCCCGGGGCTTCACGCCCGCTCGTTGGTCGTTTTTACTGAACGAAGCCCATGCCGCGCGATTCACGCACTTCGGGCTTGATGCGGTGCTCGGCTTCGAGCTGATCGAGAAACTCCGCCGCCGAAAACTCCACCGCGAGAATATCGGTCTGCCGCTTCACAGCAGCGAAATCCCCCGGGCAGAGCTGTGGCAATTGCGCGAGCCGCGACTTCGCCTCGCCGGTCATCAGCGCCGCATCGCCCGCCAGCGCCTCGGTCACGAACATGCGCTCGCGCTGCACGGCCGTGAGTGGCATGAACTTGATCTTGAAGGTGAAGCGCCGCAGCGCCGCCTGGTCGAGCCGGTCGAGCAGGTTGGTGGTGCAGATGAAGACGCCGTTGAAGCGCTCCATGCCCTGCAGCATCTCGTTGACCTCGGTGACCTCGTAGGTGCGCTGCGCGCCGCGCCGGTCCTGCAGGAAGGAGTCGGCCTCGTCGAGCAGCAGCACGGCCTTCTCGGCCTCGGCTTCCTTGAACATCGCGGCCATGTTCTGCTCGGTCTCGCCGACATACTTGCTCATCAGGTCGCTGGCCTGCTTGATGATCAACGGCCGGCCGATGGCCTTGGCAATGTGCTCGGCCAGCGCGGTCTTGCCGGTGCCGGGCGCACCGTAGAAGCACAGCGTGCCGTGGCCGCGCGCCTTGAGCGCCTCGATGATGCGCGGGATCTCGAAGCGCGTCTCGACGTTGAGCATGTCGAGGTCGTAGGTCGTGACATTGCGGCGCTCGCCGCGGCCGGTGTCGAGCGTGCCGAGGGCGAGGTCGGCGTTGCGCAGCTGCCGCTCGATCAGCCCCTCCATCGACGCATCGTCGGTCCTGGCAAGCCCCGCGAAGCGCACCGCCGTACGGATCTGCGCGGGCGTGAGGCCCTTGCGCTCGGCCAGCTTGGTGGTGAAGGCCTCGGACACCACGACGCCTTCGAGCGTCTTCTTCACGAGCTGCTCGCGTGCGCCGGGCGGCGGCGACTTGAGCTCGAGGTGGTACGCGAAGCGGCGGCGGAAGGCCGGGTCGATCTGCTCGATACGGTTGGTGACCCACAGCGTGGGCACGGGGTTGGCCTCGAGGATCTGGTTGACCCAGGCCTTGCCGCTCACGCTGCCGCTGGTGGACGCCGGAATCTGCTCGGCGCGCGCCATGAACTGCGCGGCCTCGGTGCTGATGGGCGGGAACACGTCCTCGACTTCGTCGAACAGAAGCGCAGCCTGCGCACTGCCCTTGAGGAACACCTGCGCGATCTGCAGCGAGCGGTAGCGGTCGCGGCCGCTCAACGAATTGCCGTCGCGGTCCGCATATTCGACCTCGAAGAGCTCGAGCCCCGCCGCCTGCGCGACCACCTTGGCCAGCTCGGTCTTGCCCGTGCCGGGGGGGCCGTAGAGCAGCACGTTGACGCCGGGCTCCTTGCGCGCAACGGCGGCGCGCAGCAGCGTGACGAGCATCTGCGCGTCTTCCTCGACGAAGGAGAAATCGTGCGGCGTGAGCGCGCTCTTGGCCGATGGCCGCGTGAACACCGCCATCAGTTCGTTGTGGTCGCGGTACTCGCGCATCAGCACCGGCGGCAGCTTCTCGCTGACCTTCATCAGGTCGGCGAGGTCGGTGATGTTGTGCTCGGAGATCAGGTTCTCGACGAGGCCGATGCGCTCGAGCCGCGAGCCGGCGCGCAAAGCTTCGCCCACTTCGCTCGCACTGACGCCGGCGATGTCGGCGATGGCGGCATAGGCCTCGGGCGCGTTGTTGACCTTGAACTCGACCAGCAGCGAGCGCAGGTCGCGCTGGTAGCGCGCGAGCGTGCCGTAGAGCAGCAGCGCGCGCTCGGCCTTGTTGAGCTGCAGCAGGCCGGCGAGCGCGTCGATGTTCTTCTCGACCAGCGTCGATTGCTTGCGCAGCGCATGCGTGAGCCAGTCGCGCGTAACGGCCAGCACCGAGAGCAGGTCCTTGGGCTGGTCCTTCGCGTATTCGTCGAGGTAGAAAAAGAGCGTGCCTTCTTCATACGGGCCGCGCCACACGCCGTGGCGCTCGAGCAGCGTGCGGCCGTCGAAGTTCTCGACGCCCTTCCACGCTTCGTTGCCCGCGCAGCGTCGGCCGAGGAACTCCCGCAGCCGCTGCAGCACCGCGGCGGGCCACACCAGGTGGCGCCCCGTGAGCGAGAGCAGTCCGTTGATATCGCGCCGCACATTGAAGCGCGGCCCCTGCTTGGCTGCGAGCGTGAGCACGAAGTGCGAGCACATGAGCTCGAGCACCGGCGCTTCCTTGAGGCCGGGCGAAGGCAATGCCTGCCCGCGCACCGCAGCAGCCACTACATCGACACCCGCACGCTTGACCATCAGGCAACCTCCAACGAGGAAATACTTGGAGCGACCATAACGCAGACTTTTGGCTTCGGGAAGACGCCAGAACGGTAAAAACCCTGATGCGGCGATTCCGGCCACAATGCGCGCCATGGTCGGAATCGAAGAAATCCAGCGCGCCGCAGCGCGCCTGCAAGGCCAGGTGCTCAATACGCCCTGTGTCGAATCACGCACGCTCTCCGAAATCGTCGGTGCGCAGGTGTTCCTGAAGTTCGAGAATCTGCAGTTCACATCCTCGTTCAAGGAGCGGGGTGCGTGCAACAAGCTTGTCGATCTTTCGGAGGGTGGCACGACACGCGGCGTGATCGCCATGTCGGCCGGCAACCATGCGCAGGGTGTGGCCTATCACGCACAACGGCTCGGCCTGCGCGCGCTGATCGTGATGCCGCGTTTCACGCCGGGCGTGAAGATCGAGCGCACGCGCGGCTTCGGCGCCGAGGTGGTGCTGCACGGCGACACGCTCGACGCGGCGCGCGCGCACGCCCTGGAGCTCGCCGATCGCGAAGGACTGACCTTCGTCCACCCCTACGACGACGAGGCCATCATCGCCGGCCAGGGCACGGTCGCGCTCGAAATGCTCGATGTGGTGCCCGACCTCGACACGCTGGTCGTGGCAGTTGGCGGTGGCGGGCTGATTGCCGGCATGGCCATCGCGGCGCGCGCACGCAAGCCGGACATCGAGATCATCGGTGTCCAGACGACACGTTTCCCGGGCATGGTCAACGCCATCAAGGGCACGCACCACGTGCAGGGCAAGAGCACCATCGCCGAAGGCATCGCGGTGGGTACGCCCGGCGTGCTGACGCGGGAAATCATCGCGAGCAAGGTCGACGACCTGGTGCTGGTGGATGAAGGCGACATCGAGCAGGGCGTGCTGATGCTGCTCGAAATCGAGAAAACCCTGGTCGAAGGTGCGGGTGCGGCCGGTCTCGCGGCGCTGATCCGCCACCCGGAGCGCTTCAAGGGCAAGCGCGTCGGGCTGGTGCTGTCGGGCGGCAACATCGATCCGCTGCTGCTCGCGGCCATCATCGAGCGCGGCATGGTGCGAGCCGGCCGGCTGGCGCGGGTGCGCGTCAGCGCGCGCGACGTGCCGGGCTCATTGGCCCAGATCACGGCCACTGTGGCCGAAGCGGGCGCTAACGTCGATGAGGTTCACCACCAGCGCGCATTCACGATGCTGGCGGCGCAGAATGTCGATATCGAACTGGTTCTGCAGACTCGCGGGCGGGCCCACCTGGCGAGCGTCCTGACCGCCTTGAAGGATGCCGGCTTCGAGGCCGAGGAACAGCATTGAGGGGGCTCGCAACCCCTTACACCAGGCCGCGGGGTCCCGCCGGTAAAATGCCGGCAGTTTTGTCATTTGCGTATTCGAGGTACTTCCCGATGTCCAACCCCACTCCTGTCGAGCCCGGTCACGACGCCGCCGTCGAAAAAGACGCCGTCGAATCGGTCGTTCACCTGATGCCACTCGTGCTTCCGCTGGCCGGCGCCGTGCTGATGCTCCTGCTGGCATCCATCGCTGTCTACATGGCCTGACACGCGTTCGCGCTGTCGTCTGCGGGTCGTGCGGCCCGCGCTGGCGCACTCTCCCGAAGCGAAACGTTTTCTCAAACGGACCTCCGCGCCTGTCGCAGGCACGGCGTCCCGTTCGGAAAGACGATTTTTCAACTTAGGAGATTTCCGATGAACGCACCCGCGATGAAGGGCCTCACCATTCAGGCGCCCTCATACGTCAAGAACGCGAAACTGATTGCCTGGGTGGCCGATATGGCCGCGCTGTGCAAACCCGAGGCCATCCACTGGTGCGACGGCAGCAAGGAAGAGTACGACCGCCTCTGCCAGCAACTGGTCGACGCCGGCACCTTCAAGAAGCTCAACCCCGCCAAGCGCGCCCGTTCGTTCCTCGCGGTGTCCGACCCGAGCGACGTCGCGCGCGTCGAAGACCGCACCTTCATCTGCTCCGAAGAGAAGGAAAATGCCGGTCCCACCAACAACTGGATGGCCCCGGCCGAAATGCGTGCGACGCTGCAGCCTCTTTTCGACGGCTGCATGAAGGGCCGCACGATGTACGTGGTGCCGTTCAGCATGGGCCCGCTGGGCTCGCCGATCGCACACATCGGCATCGAACTCTCCGACAGCCCCTACGTGGCCGTGAACATGTGCATCATGACCCGCATGGGCAAGGCCGTGTACGAGGTTCTGGGCACCGACGGCGAATTCGTGCCCTGCGTGCACACCGTGGGCGCACCGCTCGAAGCCGGCCAGAAGGACGTCGTCTGGCCTTGCAACAAGACCAAGTACATCGTTCACTACCCCGAAACGCGCGAGATCTGGAGCTACGGCTCGGGCTACGGCGGCAACGCGCTGCTCGGCAAGAAATGCTTCGCGCTGCGTATCGCCTCGAACATGGGGCGCGACGAAGGCTGGCTGGCCGAACACATGCTGATCCTCGGCGTGACGAACCCCGAAGGCAAGAAGTACCACGTGGCCGCCGCCTTCCCGAGCGCCTGCGGCAAGACCAACTTCTCGATGCTGGTGCCGCCCGCCGGCTTCGAAGGCTGGAAGGTCACGACCATCGGCGACGACATCGCCTGGATCAAGCCCGGCAAGGATGGCCGTCTCTACGCGATCAATCCCGAAGCGGGTTACTTCGGTGTGGCCCCCGGCACCAACATGCTGACCAACCCGAACTGCATGGACAGCTTGAACCACGACGTGATCTTCACGAACGTGGCGCTGACCGATGACGGCGACGTCTGGTGGGAAGGCATGGAGCAGGACACCAAGACCCTGCCCGCGCACCTGACCGACTGGCAGGGCAAGGACTGGACGCCCCAGATTGCCAAGGAAACCGGTGCCAAGGCCGCCCACCCGAACTCGCGCTTCACCGTGGCCGCCACCAACAACCCGGCGCTCGACAATGCCTGGGACGACCCGAAGGGCGTGGCGATCGACGCGTTCATCTTCGGCGGCCGTCGCTCGACCACCGTGCCGCTCGTGACCGAGGCCCGCAACTGGGTCGAAGGCGTCTACATGGCCGCCACGATGGGCTCCGAAACCACCGCTGCCGCCGCCGGCCAGCAGGGCGTTGTGCGCCGCGATCCGTTCGCGATGCTGCCGTTCATGGGTTACAACATGAGCGACTACTTCCAGCACTGGCTCAACCTTGGCAAGAAGCTCGAGGCATCGGGCGCCAAGCTGCCGAGGATCTACACCACCAACTGGTTCCGCAAGGGCGCCGACGGCAAGTTCGTCTGGCCCGGCTACGGCGAGAACATGCGTGTGCTGAAGTGGATGATCGACCGCGTCGAAGGCAAGAAGACCGAAGGCATCGAGCACATCACCGGCGTGAGCCCGCGCTACGAAGATCTCAACTGGACGGGTCTGGAATTCAGCGCCGAGCAATTTGCCACCGTGACCAGCATCGACAAGGCCGCTTGGCAGGCCGAGCTGAAGTTGCATGCGGAGCTGTTCCAGCAGCTGTCGCACCACCTGCCGAAGGAATTGCCGGAAACCAAGGCGGCGATCGAGCAGCGCCTGGCTGCCTGATACGCGACGAAGATATGAATTGGGCCGATAAAGGCCCAACGCAAAAGCCCAATGGACTTCCATTGGGCTTTTTTATTGAGGGATCGGCTTTGAAGTAGCAGTTTCGTGAAGCCTATTCTTGTCGGCTTCCGGCGATTTGATCTTTGATCGCCTATTCTTTTTGGAATTCCCAAAGCAAAAAACCCCAACCATATCTGGTTGGGGTTTTCTGGGCTGTAAGAGCCTGACGATGACCTACTTTCACACGGGAACCCGCACTATCATCGGCGCTGACGCGTTTCACTGTCCTGTTCGGGATGGGAAGGAGTGGTACCACGTCGCTATGGTCATCAGGCATAACTTGTTGTCTGGTTGATCACGCGATCAACCAAACGAATTCATAGAGTTTGGAATCAGCTTTTGGCGAATTATTTTGAATGCGTCAACTTGGCATAACACCCTGATCTGATTGATCAAAGTTATAGGGTCAAGCCGCACGAGCAATTAGTATCAGTTAGCTTAACGCATTACTGCGCTTCCACACCTGACCTATCAACGTCCTGGTCTTGAACGACTCTTTAGGGG
>NZ_JBFUHN010000131.1:0-12075 GCF_056402375.1 Variovorax sp. P4_B10
CTGCTGAACACGGTGGTCAACAACGAGGGCGTGATCGACTGCTGAACACGGTGGTCAACAACGAGGGCGTGATCGAAGCCAAGGGCATCGACGCCGCGGGCGGCACCATCCTGTTGTTGGGCGGCTTCAACGGCGGCACCGTCAAGGTGGCGGGCACGCTGGACGCCTCGGCCAGCGGGGCCCACGACGGCGGCTTCATCGAGACCAGCGGCGCGCATGTGCAGGTGGCCGGCGGGGCGAAGGTCAGCACGCTGTCGGAGACGGGCAAGACCGGCACGTGGCTGGTCGACCCAGTGAGCATGACGATCGCCGGAGGCACGGGCTCGGCCGCAGACACCCTCTATGAGGACACGCTGGAGGCGGCAGGCAGCAACGTGCTGATCCAGGCCACCGACACCATCACTGCGTCCGGCACCTTCGGCGGGGGCGCCGTCAGCTTGCAGCCCGGCGTCGGCCTGACGATCCAGACCACCGGTGCAAGCGGCGGAACCGGCATCGACCTGACCGGCAGCACGCACGGCGCCGCGCTTGAGTTCAAGACCTCCGGCGGCGGCAATGTACAGTTGTCGACGGGCAATGCCAGCCAGGCCATCAAGGCCAGCAAGCTGACCGTGGCAGACACCGGCACGATCACCATCGCCTCTGCGGGTGGGTTGGACCTGACGGACACCAGCCTGCAGACGGCGGGCGGTGCCATCAACCTGTCGGGCAGCGCCGTGAAAGTGGCAGGCAGTTCGGTCAGCGCGGCGGGCGGCAACATCGTCATCAGCGCTGCGGGTGACAGCGCCACCCATTCCGTAGCAATCACCAACAGCGGTGCCACACGCTCCAACGTGACGACCACGGGCGCGGGCAGCATCACCATCAGCGGCAGCCTGACCAGCGGCGGCGCCAGTGCCGTCGGTGCGCCCGCCGGTGTTGCGGTGGCGCAATCGACGATCTCTGCCGACGCGGGTGCCATCGCCATCACAGGCAGTACCAGCGGATCCACCGCGAGCCGGGAGACACGCGGCTTCCGCCTGGATGCGGGCACCACCATCACAAGTGCCGGCGACATCGCCCTGGCCGGAACGGTGACCGGCCCCCAGCCCATATTGCCGGCGCCGTACTTCGGCGCGGGCAGCATGGGTGGGGAGGTGGCCAACGGTGCCACGGTGTCCAGCACGGGCGGCAATGTGATGCTCAGCGGATCACTGGACGCTGCTTCGCACTACACCGGCACCGGCCTGGCCGTGAACGGCGAAGTGCGATCCGGTGCGAGCAAGAAGCTTGTGCTCGCCGGATCCGCGATCACCGGCGCCGTCCTCTTTCCCTACTTCCTGGGTGGCGCCGGCACTGGCCTGTCCATGGGCTCCTCGTCCGAAGTGGTGGCCGGGACGGGCGGCCTCGACATCACCGGCACCGTGGGCAGTTCCACGGTTTCAACCAACCTGGTTGGCGTCTTGCTCGAAGGCGCCGTGACTTCAACCGGGAACATCGCCATCGCCGGCATCTCCAATGCGCCCAGTGCCTCCGGGGTGAAGGGCGTTCAGCTGGCGGGAGGCAGTGTGAGCGCGCTGGGCAGCGCCGCCATCGCCATCCGGGGCACTGGCGTTCCGGCGCCCGCGCCCCCGTCGTCCTCCGACATCGCGGTGGTGGGTACATCGGTCAGCACAGCGGGCGGCGAGATCAGCCTGACCGGCAACCGGATCAAGATCGACTCCTCCGTCGACGCCGGCAGCGGCCGCACGGTGATTGCGCCTACGAGCAACTCGCGCCTCATCACCCTGGGCGGCAACGATGAGGCGAACGCGCTCAACCTGTCGGTCGCCGAGCTTTCCAACCTCACGGCCTCTCTGTTGCAGCTTCGCAGTGTCGCCGGCATTGACGTTGGCGGCGGCAACTCGGGCACCGTCACGCTGGCGTCCGTCCCGACCTTGAGCCTGGAGACTTCCGGCGCCATCACCCAGACGGCGGGCCTCGTCGTGGGCCAGCTGCAGGCGACCGGTGCGACGGTGACACTGGACAACGCCGCCAACCAGATCGACGCGATCAGCGGCCGCTCCACTTCCGGCGCCTTCCAGGTGACCAGCGGCAAGGCGGCCCCCCTCACCGTCGGCACGGTGGCCGGCGTGGCCGGCATCGACTCCGGCACCAGCGCCACCACGCTGACCAACACCCATGGCGCCATCGTCCAGAGCCAGGCCATCGTGGCGGGCAGCTTCAATGGCAGCAGCCATGGCGGCATGAGCCTGGGCCTGGCATCCAACCAGATCGGCGCCTTTGCGGTCAGCAACAGCGGCACGGGCGACATCGTGCTGCGCAACGGCATGGCCGCGTCCTTCAGCGCGGTTGCCAATACCGGCAGCGGCGGCATCGATGTCGTCAACACCGGCGCCATCACCGGTGCGCAGGCCTACACGACCAGTGGCGCCGCGGGGGACATCAGCGTCAGCACGACGGGCGCACTGGACACCGCCAACATCAGCGTCACGACCGACGCCGCCTCCGTGCAGACGGTCAGCCTGACAGCAGGCGCCGGCATCACGGTCGGCAGCGCATTCGGCAACAGCCAGGACGCGCTCAAGCTGATTGCCACGGCGGGCGACATCCATGTCGATGGCACGCTCACGGCCGGCCAACTCACGCTCAGCACCAGCGGCACGGCGGTGCAGACCGCCGCCATCAAGGCCACGGGCCTGGAGCTGCTGGGCACCGGCACCCACGACCTGAACCACGTCGACAACGCCGTCGGCACCCTGGCGGGCAACACCGGCCAGGCCAGCTATTCCCAGGCCGGTGCGCTGGCCATAGGCACCGTGAACACGGTCGGCCTGACCACCACCGGCAAGCTGCTGGTGCGCACGACCGGCTCGGCCGGCGATCTGACGCTGGACAATACGGTCACCTCGGGCAGCGCCGCGAGCGATGCGCTGGTGCTGGCGGCCGGGCGCAACTTCGTCAACAACGCCGGAGCGTCCTCGCTCAACGCCGGCGCGGGGCGCTGGCTGGTCTGGTCGGGCGATCCGGCCAACGACGCGCGCGGCGGCCTGGCCTACGACTTCAAGCAGTACAACGCCGTCTACGGCAGCACGCCGGTCGCCCAGAATTCGGGCAACGGCTTTCTGTACCGGCTGGCCCCCACCGTCACGGCGTCGTTGACAGGCAGCGTTGGCAAGACCTACGACGCAACGACTGCCGCGACCTTGAGCGGCGCCAGCTTCAGCCTGAGCGCGGGTGTGGATGGCGACACCGTCACGCTGGTCACCGCTGCGGCCACCGGCAACTACGACAACAAGAACGTGGGCACGGCGAAGACCGTCACGGCCACCGGCCTGAGCATCGGCGGCGCCAGCAACGGCTCGGCAACGGTGTATGGCTATTCGCTGGGCAGCAGCAGCGCCAGCGGGGCGATCGGCACCATCACGAAGGCCGACCTCGCCGTCACCGGCCTGGTGGCCCGCGACAAGACCTACGACGGCAGCGCCACCGCCACACTGACCGGCACCGCGGCGATTGCCGCCTTCAACGGCGACAGCGTGACGCTGGACGGCGCGGCCGCCGGTGCATTCGCCGACAAGAACGCAGGAGCCGGCAAGAGCGTCAGCGTGACGGGCAACACCTTGGGCGGCGCCGATGCGGGCAACTACAACCTCGTGCAGCCAGGCGGCCTCACCGCGAACATCGAGCGCGCCTCGCTGACGGTGAACGGAGCCACGGCGGCCAGCAAGACCTACGACGGCACGACGGCAGTCACGCTCACCGGCGCAAGCCTGGGCGGGGTGGTCTCCGGGGACACGCTGAGCCTCAGCCAGAACGCCAGCTTCGCCGACAAGAACGCAGGCACGGCCAAGCGCGTGAACGCGACCTTTGCCCTGGGCGGCACCGACGCGGCCAACTACGTGCTGGCCAGCAGCACAGTGACGACCACCGCCGACATCGGCGCGGCCACGCTCACGGTCAGTGGCGCGAGCGCCGCCAGCAAGACCTACGACGGCACGAACGCTGCCACGGTCAGCGGCGGCGCCTTGAGMGGCGTGCTCGGCGGCGACAGCCTGAGCTTCAGCCAGAGCGGCAGCTTCGACAGCAAGAACGTGGGCACCGGCAAGACCGTGACCCTTGGACTCTCCGGGGCCGACGCCGGCAACTACGTCGTGCTCGGCACCGTCACGGCCGACATCACCCCTGCGGCACTGACCGTCACCGCCAACAACGACAGCCGCACCGCCGACGGCAGCGCCTACAGCGGCGGCAATGGCGTGAGCTACAGCGGCTTCGTCGCCGGCGAGAGCAGCGGCGTGCTCGGCGGCAGCCTGGTCTACGGCGGCACCTCGCAAGGGGCCACCACGGCCGGCAGCTACAGCATTGCTGCCAGTGGCTTGAGCGCGAGCAACTACACCCTCAGCTACAGGGACGGCACGCTCGTCATCAGCGCTGGCGGTTCTGGTTCTGGTTCTGGTGCTGGTTCTTCCTCTCAACCGACCACCGCGCAGCAACTGGCGCAACAGGTGGCCCAGCAGATGGCCTCGGCCACTGCCAGCCGCCAGCGCGACGACGGCGGCAGCCCCGCAGACAGCTCGAGGCTGCTGCGCATCGAAAGCTGCGGCATCGCCGTCGATGCCAGCACCGGCCCAACCTGCGATCCGGTCAATTGAACTGGGTCGGACACGCGTTGCGGCGCTTCAGCCATCGCGTTGGAAGACCCGGTCAATGACCTTCACCTGAGCGCCCAGCGCCTCGAAGCGGCGGACAAGGCGATCCTTCAGGGCGACGCTGACGCTTTCGTGCAGCAGCGGCAACGGCAGCTGGTGCTTGAGTTTCAGCAGGCTTGCGCCCGCGAGGTGGTTGTAGTCCGGATGCGCCTTGAGCGCTGTCAGGACTCGCAAGGGCTCGACGCCCAGGGCCGTCAGATGCACCGTGTAGAAGACCGTTGGCGAAACGTCGATTAGCGGAGGCGGAGGTGGCACATACACCTCGATGCGCTCCATCAGCATCTGAAGATTCGGGAACAGCGGCTGCGGCGACCAGCGTCCGCTCCCGTGCCAGTCCCACAGCACCGGCACTTCGGGCCGGCTGATGTCGCCGATCAACGGATCGCCGTCGGCGTTTTGCAGAACCACCCAGTGCGGCTGCCACAGGCCCGTATCCACGGCGTCGTGCCACACCAGATGCTCAGGCGTACTCGCCTCCTGGTTCAGGATGAAGCGGTAGCCTTCCATTTCTGCCAGCAGGCCGGGCACATCGACGGCGCCCCGACCGGTGAGCACGCCACTCGAACCCTCGCGCCAGTCCGGATCCTCCAGCGCAAGCGTCTGAGTTCCCATGCGGCGACACCAGGCGAACCAGTCCTGGATCGGCGGGGGCAAGGGTGGCAGGGCGAACAGGGCTACCAGCGAAGTCTGGACGGCTGCCCGGCTGGGCCAGTTGTCGCGTGTCAGTGCCATTGAATGAATGAATGAATGAATGGGATTTTTTGGATCCGGCATTGCCGAAGTTCGACAAGATACCGCCGATGTGAAAGGAAGGCCCTACCCCGTCACGTCAGCGCCTCGCACTGCGCTTCGATCCGGGCGTGAAGGAGGCCCAGCGTTGCCGAGAGAAGCCGCTGCAGCGAGTCACGCTGGCATGCATCGAAGAGCGGCGCGGGGTCCGCATCGGACGAAGCGGCATCGCGCCGGTCTTCGTCCCAGCCGAGCAACTGGACCAGCGTTTGCGCGCCCTGCACCACGTCGCGTGCATCGTTCAGGAATGCGGCTTGGCTTTGCTGGGAAGTATCGAGTCGGTTGCCTTGGACCCATTCGAAGGGTTTGAATTGGGCGGTGGGACGGTAGGACGCGCAAGAGCAACCGGCGTCGGTGCCTGCGTTTGAAGCATTGGCCATGGGGCCTCCAGGTTTCGTCGCAGGATGTCAGCGGGCCGCCAAACCCAACCTCGCTCATCGCGAGGCGAAGGCAATGTAGGCGTTGTGGATAGCGCCCGTCAAGTTTGGGAGGGCAAGGTTATTGCACTGAGGCCGTCGAGTGAATCGGTGAGTTGCGCAGTAAGACCAAGGCCCGATCGCGACGGCGGTGCGTCCGGCTACAGTCGAGCGGCAGCCGACTTTCGTCCGCTTCATCCCATGCGGCCTGCTTCAACGTAGGTACCAATCCACCAGTTCTGGACAACAGTGCGCACGCTTGCTTGCTTTCTTTCGTTTCTCTCCTGCTCGCTCGTTGCTTGTGATGACCAACCGGTCTTCTAGCCGTTCAGTACGAGAGACCCCTGCGGATATTGCTCGCACATGAATTCGACAAACGCCCGAACCTTCGGCGCAGGAAGTCGCCGCGATGTATGCAGGACCCAGAGCGCGACCTCCACGCCCGAAACCATGCCCCACTGAACCAGTTCTCCGCGCGTCAGTTGGTTCCATGCGATGGACTGCGGTATCAGGGCGGCGCCGGCGCCAGCGACCGCAGCGTCGCGAATCATCAGGAACGAGGAAAGTCTCAGCTTCGGGATCGGCTCCAGGACAAGGCGTCCGTCGTCGAGCGTCCAATTCGTGGGTTGAAAGCTTGTTGAAACGATGCCGGGAACCGGGCTGACCTTGCCTGGGATTGGCACGGGCACAGAGGGCGCGGCCACGACCACCAGCCGGTCCTTGGCGAAGCACCGGCCCACGAGGCTGCTGTCGGGGCTTGGATTGATCCGGATCGCAGCGTCGAACTGCTCCTCGACGAGGTCGACCAGGCGATCGTCCGCCACCACCTCGCACGTGACCTCGGGGTAGGCCGCGCAGAACTCGGCGGTGATGCGACCCATCGCCAACTGCGAGAACAGCACCGGCGAAGCGATGCGCAAGCGTCCGCGGGGCACCGACAAGCCCTCGCGCGCGGAAGTCATGGCGTCGGCCACCTCGTGCATCGGCCCTTCGGTGCGGTCCATCAGCATCTGCCCGGCTTCCGTGAGCTTGAGCCCGCGGGCGCTGCGCTCGATGAGCCGCACGCCGAGCTGCTCTTCCAGATCGGCGATGCGCCGGGACAAGGTCGCCTTCGATCTGCCGCTCGCGCGGCTTGCCTTTCCGAGGCCTCCATTCGTTGCGACGAGCGCGAAGTCGGTCAATGCATTCAGGTCCATGTGTTCCGAATTTGAAACGAGGTGTCTTCATCTTCGCATCTTCGTTTTACCAATGCAACAGCCTATCTTCTGCTCATCGCAACTTAGACATGAGGAAATTGAAATGACCACCACTCAACGTGCTGTCCTGATCCAGGCCTATGGCGGTGCTGCCGCCGCCGAGGTCGCCGAGATCGCGAGGCCCACAGCCGGACAGGGCCAGGTCCTGGTCCGCGTTCGGGCCGCCGGCGTGAACGGCATCGACTGGAAAGTTCGTGAAGGATTCGTCCGGGACGCTTTCCCGCTTCAACTGCCCGCCGTGCTGGGTATTGAACTCGCGGGCGTTGTCGAGGCGGTCGGGCCCGAGAGCTCACGCTTTCGCGTGGGCGATCGCGTCATGGGGCCGCTTGGCGGGCTGGGTGCCTATGCCGATTTCGTGGCCGTCGACGAGGCCAACCTGGTGCGCACGCCGCACGGGCTGGACGACGTGCACGCGGCCGGCGTCCCCGTGGCGGCCGTGGCCGCCTGGCATAGCTTGCACCACGCGGGTCCGATCGCCGCAGGCCAGCGAATCCTGATTCACGGCGCAGCGGGAGGCCTGGGTGGCTATGCCGTGCAGTATGCCAAGCGGGCAGGCGCCGTAGTCTTCGCAACGGCGTCGACTGCGCACGTCGAGTACGTTCGCAGCCTGGGCGCAGACCACGTCATCGACTACCGGACCGAACGCTTCGAATCGGTCGCGACTGACATCGACCTGGTGCTCGATTACGTCGGCGGCGAAGTGCTGGATCGCTCATGGCAGGTGCTGGCGAAGGACGGCGCGATCGTCGGCACGTCATCGCCCGACATCCTTGCCCGCACGCCCCCCGGCCGTCGCGGACTGTGGTTCATGAACAAGCCGGACGCGGCGCTCCTGGAACGGCTGGCGGCGGAGATCGCCCAAGGCGCGCTGATCTCGAGGCTCGACGAAGTCGTGGGCTTCGACGACCTCCCCGCGGCCATCGAACGCAATCGCACAGCCCCTCGCATCGGCAAGGTCGTCGCGGACTTCTCGCGTTGATCGCCCTTTCCCCTCTAACCGTTTCCCCCTCAACCCTGGAGATTTCCATGAGCATCCTCGTCACAGGTGCCACCGGCACCATCGGTTCCCTCGTCGTTCAAGGGCTGGCCAGTGCCGGCGCACAAGTCAGCGCGTTCGTTCGCACACCCGGAAAGCAAAGCTTTCCGGCCGGCGTCAAGGAGGTCGTCGGCGACCTGACCGACGTGCCCTCGGTGCGCGCGGCGCTCTCGTCGGTGCGCACGCTGTTTCTGCTGAACGCCGTCACGCCCGACGAAGTGACCCAAGCCCTCGTCGCGCTGAACCTGGCGCGCGAAGCTGGCATCGAGCGCATCGTCTACCTGTCGGTCATCCATGCGGACAAGTTCACCAATGTGCCGCACTTCACGGGCAAACACACGGTCGAGCGAATGATCGAAAGCCTCGACATCCCGGCGACCATCCTCCGGCCGGCCTACTTCATGCAGAACGAGCGCACGGTCCAGCAGGTGATCCAGGGCTACGGCGTCTACCCGATGCCGATCGGCTCAGCGGGCGTCGCGATGATCGATGCGCGAGACATCGCGGATGCCGCCGTCGCCGAACTGCTGCGCCGCGATCGCGCGCCTGCACCGTCACCACGCGTGACGCTGGAACTGGTCGGCCCCGAGTTGTTGACCGGAGCGTCGGTGGCCAAGATCTGGAGTGCCGCACTCGGTCGCGAAGTGGCTTACGGCGGGGACGACGTGGCGGCCTTCGAAGGACAGATGGCCGCATTGGGACCATCCTGGCTGGCCTACGACATGCGCCTGATGATGGCCGGGATCCAGAAGTTCGGCATGCACGGTGCGGATGGCGCAGCGGATCGCCTGCAGGGCATCCTCGGGCGGCCTTTGCGCAAGTACACCGACTTTGTCAAGGAGGCCATTGCCGCGTCGTAGGCGGCGCGCTTCGCGTATGCCAGCCGGGACCGCAGGTCCCAAGCACTGCTGATTCGTGCACACGGACAGGTATCCAGGGGATCGTCGCAAGATGCGCTCTCGGGACCTGATATCCGTTCCGTGGTGTAGCGGTTGCCGGCATTCAGCGGCAAAACGCGAATGGGTAATATCGGCCACGAGCAAACATTCACGCGACACGACAGGGAGGGCTCGTCAGCTAGCTCGCGAAGCTGTTCGGAGCCCCATCCGATGCCTGAATCTTCATCAATTGGTGTTCCATTGCTTGCGATACAAATAGTCTCAGTTACCTGGACGAAGCTCAGCCGCGGCGGCCCTGCGGCAGCTCTGCGCAACCGGATTCCAAGAGCATTCTTGCTTGACAGCCATGGCAATTCTTTAAGCGTTATCCAACGTCATGACTACGCAGAGGCTTCTTCCGGTGAATTCGAATGCACCTCGTTTTCCTCCGGTCAAGCTCCAACTCCACCAACAAACATCGAAGGGTTGCTACTTGAACAGTGCCAAGACGGCAACCTTTCTATCGGGTTCGCTTGGAATGGCGATGTTCACGGCATGCCGAAACGGGAGCGCAAAAGCAAGATTCTTGTGATGCTTCCCGGGGAGGTCGCACAACTGCATATCAACGGAAGGCACAGTGCGGGGAACCAGTGGTACACCCAGCATACTTACAACGTCGCCTTTGGTCCGAACCTGCATGAAAATGTCTTCATCGAGCGCCCCATAGAGAAGGGGATTTCACTTGAGGAGCACCTGTTCTGAGGGACGTTGTACGTGGCTGCGACCTGCTYGTGGACGGTTGGGTCCAGACCTTATCAAAACAAGGATGACGGGCAAGCTATCGCGCCGAGCGTCGCGACACGGCCAGAACCAGACATTCAACCGCACGCCCAGTTGCTATGTCCTCGTCTAGCTCGTTCATCGATCGAGGCCGACCCCGACGCGGCTACTGCGGGTGGGCAATGTCATTGCGGTGACGCCGCCCAAGATGCATGCAAGTCCAAGCCATCCGGTGGGGGCCAGCCGTTCGCCAGCTTGCAGCGCACACGTCGCGTCAGACGTAGACGCTAATGCATCCGGGTACGATCTGGGGAGAAATCACAGATCGACCTCACCATGAAGCGCCTCTTACGCCCCTTCGCCCTGGCCGCTCTGCTCGCCGGCGGCCTGGTTGCTCCCGCATTGGCAGATCCGCACAAGGACGAGAGTGGCCATGCCCGCGGTACAGGGCGGCACGGAGACCGTGAATATAAGGAAGAGTCCTGGGACGGACGATGCAAGGTCGAGCGAAAATTGGAAAAAGGCGGCGAGTACAAGGAGGAGCGAAAGTGCAAAGGCCGCTCAGCGCGCGCTCGCCAGCACGCCGCGCCTTACTACGCTGCACCGCAGCCTGGATACCGTGAGCCGCAGCGTGACGTGACCATGGAACCTCCAGATGTAATAGTCATCCAGCCACAGATCGTCATTCGGCCTTAGACGCTAGGGCGGTGACCATCGACTCTGACCTCAACATCGCCGAGAGTCCCTACGAGTCGGGAGCCATCAGGTTCCGCTATGCCAGGGTGATGGCACCCGACAGGACACGATGGATCCGACACGGTCTCTTCGTTGAGTACCATGAGAACGGCACAGTGTCGTCCGAAGGCCAGTGCGTTGATGGCAAGGAAGACGGGCTTTGGCGAGACTTCCATCCGGACGGCCAGCCTGCAGCAGAGGGCTGCTATCGCGAGGGCAAGGAGGTCGGTGTGTGGCGGTTCTGGAATCCCGATGGAACCGAAGAGCCGAGCACGAATTTCGACTGACGGCCACTACCTGCCGCTCAACCACGTCCGCTTTCTGAGGCATTCGCGATAGCGGCTTCAAGGCTTGCAACCAATGCCTTTGCCTGCTCGACGCTCAACTCGATCTCCGTGTTCGCCACTACGCAATCGTCGGTGATCGCTTTGTCGTCGAATTGCTTTTCGGAGATGTCGAGATCAGGATGAATTTCCCAGGTCTCGATGTTGATGTGACCAGGGTGAATATTGGTGACTTCCAAGAATCCCTGTCGATAGGGAACATCGTTAAAGCGAATCTTGCTAGCACCCATGTCAGTAGCTCCTCGGTTGGGAGTGAGAGGATAGCGTTCGTCACCGGCCTCAGTCCGAACTAATGCCCGCTTGGCGGCGTTTCGTCGAGTCGCGGCTACTTCCGGCTTGGGCCCTGCTCCGCCGGTCGCAACCGGCTACAGTCGGCCAAGAGCCGACCTTCGGCCACACCGCAGAACGGTGAGGTCTTCAGGGCAAACGCACACGACGATTGACTGGTGAGGTTGGCAGCAAGTGCTTCGTCGAACCCCTTAAACCTTCCGCAGATGGCTAATCTTCAGCGCGCCGTGGCCTCGCTTCGAGTCATCGGAGACGACGTCTTACCGGCCGAAATCACCAGGCTTCTCAGAACATTTCCGACCGCGGCATACGCCAAGGGCGACGAGTGGCACTTACCGAGTCGGGTTGGGGTGCGCGCATCTGGGATGTGGCGACTGGACGCCGAGGCTACTGAACCGGAGAATTTAGATCAGCAGGTTTCCGAACTACTTCGTCGCACAACCGCGGATCTGGGCGTCTGGCAAGCCCTCTCGGGCCGCTTCCGAGTGGATCTGTTCTGCGGGTGGTTCATGAGCGGCAGCAATGAGGGCGTCGAGATTTCCCCTGCAACGATGATCGCCCTTGGCACGCGTGGGATCGTTTTGTCTGTCGACATCTACAGTTCCGATGTCGAAGGCGAACACGGGTAGAGTGCAGCGATACGCACCGGCCGACTTCGGCCGAGGCTGTGTGAAAAGACTTCCAGTCCCGCCCGTCAAAAAATAAAATCGGTGCACCGTTTCAAGCGAGGTGCCCATGAAGCGATTCATCGAAGGCGAAGACCGACAGCAGGTCGCGCTGTTGCCGGAATGTCTTGATGACTATATCGGCGAAGACAACCCGGTGCGAGTGGTCGACGCCTTCGTCGAGGAACTGGATCTTC
>NZ_JBFUHN010000132.1:0-11914 GCF_056402375.1 Variovorax sp. P4_B10
TCACTCAACTGCTCCTGCAAGTCCGCCGCATGAGTCGCCGAAACGGCTGCTCGCAGAGAAACCTGCACCAGAACTGAGTCCATGGTGCCCTCTCCAGCGCGCTCCACGTAGACATCTCCGCTCTGTCCCACGAACTCCACCACGGCTCTTCGAACCTGCTCTTCGATTGGCATACGCGCGAGCTGACGAAGTCGACGGTTTGACATGGAATCTGCGGATTTATCAGGCTACGGACTTGCCTTACAGGGACTTGGGCCAGGACTGAAATTTCATTCGCTGTCGCTGCAGCCCTGGTGCGGCTGGCGCCGGCACTCGGCGGCATTTTTTAAAGCAACTGATTCTGGCCGAGGCTGGAGAGTCCGGTGTTGGCCGGGCACTAGCCCCTGCGAGCCTCCGCGATTTTTTGTGCCGCGCTCCAACTCAATTCCGTCTGAACCCACGAGACGCAAGATTTCGGCAGACCCAATCCCTCGATAGCGCTCGATATGACTTCATTGACATTTCGACGAAGGAAAGCGGACGGGTCGACATGTATCGTCGATGCGTTGCCGCGGCTTCGGGAGACTTCCGCCAGCTCTTCCAGGTAGATCGTCGCTCCGTTCGGAAGACGATACGCAAAACCCATGGCCATTCCCAAGCCCGGCTCGTCCCATGTATCAAACGGAACTTCCAAGCTCGCGGCGATTTGCGCGACCGTAATGTTGACTGTGCAAACCGGGAATTCCATCGCCTACGGTGCGCCGTGAGAAATTGGTCGAAGCTGAATTATTGCTTGGATTTCGAATAGACAGACCCTTGAAGAGGTTCTGATCCGGGCCACACTACGCCTGACGAACGGGGGGCCGCTCTTGGCCGACTGCAGCGGTCCAAGTGTTCCGTTCGAAGAAGTATCCCACCGGATTGCAGTCACCCGAAGGCATTCACAAACTCCCCGCAATCCACTCCCGCACCCACCGATGCCCCGCATCCCGATGCCGCCGCTCATGCCAGAGCATCGCCATCTCATACCCTGGCACCTCCAGCGGCGCCTCCACCACCCGTAGTCCAAGCGCGCCGCGCGCCAGCCGCTCAGGCAGCATCGCAACCATGTCGGTACTGGCCAGCACCGACATCATGAAAAGAAAGTGCGGCACCGACAGCGCCACGCGCCGCGCCAAGCCGTTCTCTGCCAACGCCTCGTCCGTGGGCCCGACGAACCCACCGCCGCCCGGCGACACCACCACATGCTCCAGCGCACAGAACTGCGCAAGCGTCGGCCTCCGCTTCAACCGTGGATGCCCTGCCCGCCCCGCCAGCACATAGCGCTCGTTGAACAGCACCCGCCGGTGCAGCCCGGGCGGCGCGCCCACGCTGGTGTGAAAGAACAGGTCGATCTCCCCATGCTCCAGCTGCCGCGCCAAGCGCGACGGCACCGCCTCCACCACGGCCAGCCGGGTGTTCGGCGCCGCCGCGCGCAGCCCGGCCAGCGCCGGCAGCAGGATGGCCGACTCGGCATAGTCGGCCGCGGCCACGCGCCAGGTGATGGTCGCCTCGGCGGGGTCGAAAGGCTTGGTGGGCGCCACCGCGCGGCCCAGTGACTCCAGCGCTTCGCGCAGTGGCTCTCGCAGCTCGTCGGCGCGCGCGGTGGGCCGCATGCCGCGTTGCGCGGGCACCAGCAACGGGTCGTCGAACACCTCGCGCAGCTTGGCGAGCTGCACGCTCACCGATGGCTGCGAGAGGTGCAGGCGCTCGGCCGCGCGGGTCACGTTGCGCTCCGCGAGCAGCACGTCGAGCGTGATCAGCAGGTTGAGGTCGAGGCGGCTGAAATTGTTCATGGCAATGGCTGGAATTCGAACTATTCATTTCCAATATATCGCCTTCTTTCCTAACCTGCGTGCATGTTCTTCATTCCACAGGTCCTGACATCATGAAAGTCCTCCTCGTCCACGCCCACCCCGAAGCCCGGTCGCTCAACGGATCGCTAAAAAACTTCATGGTGGAGCGCCTCACCCAATCCGGACACGAAGTGCGCGTGTCCGATCTCTACGCCATGCAATGGAAGGCGCCGCTCGATGTGGCGGACTTCGCACACGTCGAGCCCGGTGCGCACTTCGATCCTGTCATGGATTCACTGCGCGCCTTTGAAGCCGGCACCCAGCCCGACGACATCGCCGGCGAGCAGGCCAAGCTGCTGTGGGCCGATGCGGTGATCTTCCAGTTTCCGCTCTGGTGGTACTCGATGCCCGCGATCCTCAAGGGCTGGGTCGAGCGGGTGTACGCCTACGGCTTTGGCTACGGCGTGGGCGAGCACTCCGACACGCACTGGGGCGACCGCTTCGGCCAAGGCGTGATGGCCGGCAAGCGCGCGATGCTGGTCGTCACCACCGGCGGCTGGGCGCCGCACTACAGCCCACGCGGCATCAACGGGCCGATGGACGACCTGCTGTTTCCCATTCACCACGGCATCCTGTACTACCCGGGCTTCGATGTGCTGCCGCCCTTCGTGGTCTACCGCACGGACAAGGTCGACGACGCGGCCTATACGCGGATCACCGAAGACTTCGGCCACCGGCTCGATGCGCTGTGGACGACGGCGCCGATTGCGTTCCGCCCGCAGAACGCCGGCGACTACGAGATTCCCGCCCTCACCCTGCGGCCCGACATCGCGCCGGGCCGCTCGGGGTTCGCGGTGCACGTCGACGGTTAGGGCAGCACGGGGTTGGCGGCCGCGTTTGCGATCGCGGTGTCGGCGTCCACGCGCAGCATGAAGCGCTTCGCCACCAGGTCGTTGGCCGCGGCCGTCACGGCCGCGACGTAGCCGGCCTGGTCCGTGTAGCGCTCCTGCAGCGAGAGCCGCGGGTCGGTGGTGCCCGCGCGCTGCACCGCCGTCTTCACGAACGGAAAGTACGCGCCGAACAGTCCCGCCAAGTCGATCCGGCCAGGCTGGCTGGTGTAGTTCCACCCGGTGTTGGTGCCCACGGGCACGGCCACGTCGAGGCTGCGGATGCCGGCGATGTCGTTGCCGTCGGCGTCCACTTGCGGCACGAGGATGGCGTAGTCGCGGCCGAGATATGCCGGCGGCACCTGTGTGGCGATGCCGCTCTCGTCCTGCGGGCGGTAGCTCGGCCCCCAGTCGAGCAGCGAATAGGTGTTGACCAGGCCCGTGTAGCTTGCCCCCGGAATGGCCGGGAACTTCACCTGCGGCGGCCGCACCAGCGTGGCGTCGGCCAGCTTCGGCACCTGGCTGTCGGGCGGCACGGTGCCCCTGACGACCCAGTCCTCGAGGTTCTGGTAGAGCGCGCGCACGACCGGCACGACCCCGGCGTTCGCGTTGGTCGCGTAGAGCGCCCCTGCGCTCGTGCCCGGCAGCGACTGAAGGCCCAGCAGGTGATGCGTGCTCGCGTAGTAGTAGACGCGAGCGTTGCCCGGCTGCACGAGGTCCGCCGTGCCCCAGGCATCCGTCAGCAGCGGCGAGCCCTGCAGCACATAGAACTCCGTGCCGCTGAAACCGATGAAGAGCTTGGGGCAGGTGCCGCTCGCCTCGCAGCGCGACAGGATGCCGCCGCGGCGCTGCGCCACGTCGTCCACATAGTCCTTCGAGAGGCCGCGCGTGCCGGCCTGGCCGAAGGCCGTGTGGTCGGTGCGCACGCCGCCGCCGCCGCCGGGGATCGAGAAGCGCATGTTGATGTTGGTCTGCCGCGCCGCGATCTGCGCGAACACGCCGTCGAACACCTTCAGTCCCGCACGGTCCTCGTTGAAGCCGAGGTGCACGAAGGTCTTCATGAAGTTGCCGCATTGCGACACGCCGGAGGCGATGGTGTTCCTGATGGCAGCAGCCACCGGATTGGCAGTGCCGGCGGCATCGCTCGCATCGCGGTGGAAGAAGGTGATCATGTCGCGCAGCGCCGCGAGGCCGAGGCCCATGACCTTCGGGTCTTTCGCGACATAGACCAGCTCGTACATGAAGGCCGGGTCCCATTTGTCCTTCAGGCACACGCTGGTCGCGTCGGGCGTGCCGGGGAATGGCACGGCGGCGCCGCACTTCGCGAACTTCCACTCGCTCGCGGGAATGAGCTGGCGCGCGTCGCTTTCGTTGATGCGCCGGGTGAGCACGTAGCCGGGTTGCGTGTTGTCGAGGCTCGCTGCCGCGTAGGCCTGCATGGCCGCGTTGTACGGGCCGCCGGGCAGCGGCAGCGAATCGTTGGTCGCCGCCGTGGGCAGCAGCTCGGCGCGGTAGGTGCCGGTGATGGTGCTGCCGTCGGCATTCTTCGCCACCGGCACCTTGAGCGTGAGCTTGCCCGGCGCGGCCGGCACGTCGCCCTGCCAGGCTGCCGTGAGGAACACGTAGCCGCGCGACGCGAAGTACGGGTCGAGGTTCACGATGTTGCCGCGGTTCGGCGCGTCGTAGCGCAGCACGCCGCTGGCCTTCGACATGTCCTTGGGCTTGAAGAGCACGAAGTCGGAGCTGTACTCGACCTTGCCGTTGGCATTGAGCGGTGCGAGCGACAGGTCCTGGATGATCGCGTTGCGCGCGTCCTTCGGGTCGACCTCTCCGGTGAAGGTACCGCTGATCTTCTCGTAGGCGCCCACGCTGCCGAAGGTGCCGGGCACGTCCTCGGTCTTCGAGATCGCGAGCTTGAATTGCGGCGGGGTGGCGGCCGCGGGTGGCGCAGCGACGGGCGGCGGCAGCAGGGAAAAACCCCCGCCTCCACCGCCGCTGCCGCCGCAACCGCTCAGAAAAAGGGCGGCCGAAGCCACCGTGGCAGCCGCAAGGCTCCAGCGTTTCATGGTTTGTCTCCTTCGTTGTGGTGTCGGTGCGGTGCCGATCCCCGCTGCGGCCGGCCTGCTATTCGGCTTCGATGCCGGCCGCCTTCACGATGCGGCCCCATTTCTGCGACTCGGCAGTCTGGAACTTCGCAAGGTCTTCGGGCGATGTGGTGAACACCTCGGTGCCGGTCGGTTCGTAGAAGGCCGTCTTCGCGGACTCGCTCTTCGCGGCCTTCACCAGCAGCTCGTTGAGCCGCTTGACCACAGCGGGCGGCGTCTTCGCGGGCGCATAGGCCGCGAACCAGTAGCCCATCTCGTAGCCCTTCACGCCGGCTTCGGAGATGGTGGGCACATCGGGCGCGAGCGGCGAGCGCACCGCACTGGAGACACCCAGCGCGCGCAGCTTGCCGCCCTTGACCTGCGGCAGGCCGGTGGCCGCGTCGGTGATCATCATGTGGATCTGTCCGCCGAGCAGGTCGGTAACGGCGAGCGTGTTGCTCTTGTAGGGCACGTGCAGCAGCTTGATGTCGGCCATCTGCTGCAGCAGCTCGCCCGCCATGCGGCTCGACGAACTGCCGCTGCCGAAGCTGTACTTGCCCGGCTCCTTCTTCGCAAGCGCGACGAACTCGGCCACGCTCTTCGCCGGGAACGACGGGTTCACCACCATGATCTGCCCGCCCTTGCCGAGCGCGGCGATGGGCGCGTAGTCTTTCACGGGGTCGTAGGGCAGCTTCTTGAACAAGTGCTCGTTGGCCGCGTGCGTGGTGTTGGTGGTGATCAGCACGGTGTAGCCGTCAGCCGCTGCCTTGGCCACGTTCTGCGAGGCGATGAAGCCGCTGGCGCCGGCCTTGTTGTCGATGATGACGGGTTGCTTGGTCTCGGCCGTGATGCTGTTGCCGAGCGCGCGGGCGATCTGGTCGGTGGCGGTGCCGGCCGCGAAGGGCACGACGAAGGTGATCGCCTTCTCGGGGAAGGCCTGCGCGTGGCCCAGCAGCGGGGCCAGCGCCAGTGCGGCGGTCAGCACGGTGAGGGGAAATCGTTTCATTGTTTTGTCTCCGGATGGATGGGTAAGGAAAAAAAGAGGGCGCCGCAGCTACGGCCCGGCCAGCAGCGGCGCGAGCGCGCGCGGTATCCGGATCGGCATGTCGAGCAGCAGGAAGGACAGCGCCTTGCCGTGCGCATCGAGGTTCAGCGCGTCGTTGACGCCGCCGTCGAGCACCGCGTCGAGCACGAAGTTCATCGCGTGCAGCTTCGGCAGCACGAAGCGCTGCACCTGCGAAGGCGCGCGGTGGCGGAACTGCGCCGCGACGCGCTCGGGCGTGAGCTGTTCGAGCAGCAAGGGATAGAACTCGGCGCGCCACGCGATCACGCTGATGTTGGAGCGGTCGCCCTTGTCGCCGGTGCGACCGTGGGCTGCGCGGTAGAGGGGGACTTCGATCATGAGTTTTCCAGCGCCCCCGCGTCGAGCAGTTCGAAACGCACAGGCACCGCCTCGCGCGGCAGCAGGCAGGAGAGCGTGTTGAGCCGGGGCGTGAGCGCGGTGCGCACCCCACCGCCGCCCGCCGGGCCGCAGGTGTAGAGCGCCATCACTTCGCGCGCCAGGCGTTCGGCTTGCGCGCGGTCTGCATGCGTTGCGGCCACGCGCAGGCGCACGTCGCGCAGGCCGGTGTCGGGGGTGTCGGCCAGCGCGCGGCCGGCATCGTCGCCGAGGATGCTCAATGCACCGATCAGGTCGACACGCAATGCGAGGCCGTCGAGCCGCTTGCGCAGCACGTCCGCCGCGAGCCGGGCACGCGCCTCGGCACGCGGCCCTGCATAGGAGATCTCGCCCTCGGCGAGCCAGCCGCCTTCGTGGCAGACATTGACCTTGTAGCGGCTCGGCCGCGCATGGCCGCGCACGCCCGACAGCTCGACACGGTCCGCACCGGGCAGCGCGCGCACCTCGGCGTCCGCGATGTCGGCCACCACGTCGGGCGTCAGGTAGGCGCTCGGGTCATGCACCTCGTACAGCAGTTGCTCCTTCACCGTGGCTTCGCTCACGAGGCCGCCGGTGGCGTCCGCCTTGCCGATGGTGCAATGGCCCTCGGCGTCGATCTCGGCAATCGGGAAGCCCACCGCTTCGAGGCCCGGCACGTCCTTGTAGCCGGGGTCGGCGAAGTAGCCGCCGCACACCTGCGCACCGCATTCGAGCAGGTGGCCCGCCATGGTGGCGCGGCCCAGCCGGTGCCAGTCGTCGGCGCGCCAGCCGAAATGCGACATCGCCGGCCCGACGGTCAGCGACGGGTCGGCCACCCGGCCGCACACCACGATCTGCGCGCCGGCGTCGAGCGCGGCGGCGATCGGCTCGGCGCCGATGTAGGCGTTGGCGCTGACGACGCGCAAGCCGTCCATCTGCGCGCCCAGTGCTTCCTGCAGCAACGCACGGTGCGCGGGGCCGGAGAGGTCGTCGCCCTCCACCACCGCGATGCGCGGCGCTGCGGCGCCCAGCTCGCGCGCCATGCGGGCGATGTGCCGTGCGGCAGCCCGGGGATTGGCCGCACCGAAGTTGCTGACGATGCGGATGCCATGCACCAGGCAGCGCGCCAGCACGGGCCGCAGCATGGCGTCGAGCAGCGGTTCGTATCCGGCATCAGGGTTGTCGCGGCGGCGCAGCTGCGCCAGCGCCAGCGTGCGCTCGGCCAGCGTCTCGAAGATCAGGAAGGCGCGCTGCTCCGCCGGGCCGCCGGCCAGCCGCGCGATCAGCGTGTCGACCACGGGCCCCGCCGCATCGGTACGGTCGCCGGAAAAGCCGGCCGCACAGCCGATCAACAGGGGGGACGAAGCTGGGGCGTTCATTGAAGCGGACTGTAGGCAGGCGTCCGTCATCCGTAAAATCGAAACTTCGGATCAATTGATCTGGATTTCAAATAACCAGGACCGCAACATGAGAAAGACGCCCGACCTTTCGACGCGGCAGCTGCGCGCCTTTCTCGCGCTGGCCGAGCACCGCAACTTCACGCGGGCGGCGCAGACCAGCCATCTTTCGCAGCCCGCATTCAGCGCGCTGATCCGCACGCTCGAAGACGCGGTCGGCACGCGCCTGTTCGATCGCGACACCCGCAGCGTGCAGCTCACGCCCGAAGGCCGCCTCTTCGAAGGCTCGGCACGCCGGCTGCTCGACGACATGGGCAGCGCGATGGGCGACCTGGCCGACCATGTGGAGCGCCGCAAGGGCCGCGTGCGCATCGCCGCCCTGCCCTCGCTCGCGGCGGGTTGGCTGCCGGCCGTGTTCGCGGAGTTCATGCAGGCCTGGCCCGGCATCCGCATCGACCTCGACGACGCGCTGTCCGATGCCTGTGTCGCGCTGGTGCGCAGCGGCCAGGCCGACTTTGCGCTCGCAGCCTCGAGCGCGGCGGCCGACAGCGACCTGCGTGCGCGCAAGCTCTGCACCGACCGCTTTCACCTGGTGTGCCGCACCGACCATCCGCTGGCGCAGGAGCCGCGCCTCACGGTGAAGAAAATCGCGCCCTGGCCCTTCATCCAGATGGCGCGCAACAGCAGCGTGCGCCAGGCGCTCGACGTGGCGCTGCATCCGCTGCGGCTCAACGCGGTGTTCGAGGTGGAGCACCTGGCCACCGTGATGGGGCTGGTGGAGGCCGGGCTCGGCATCAGCGTGGTGCCGGCCCTTACGCTCTTTCACTTCCAGCGCGAGACGCTGGTGACACGCCCGCTGCCGCTGCCGGCGCTGACGCGCACGCTCTACCTGGTGCAGCGGCGCGAGGGCAGCCTGTCGGTGGCGGCGCAGACGCTGCACGACCTGGTCGTCGCAAGGCTCGGCGCGCTGAAGTTCGACTGAGGCAGGTCCGCCGCAATCACGCAGGCATGCTGGCCATGGCCGCCCGTGCGGTCGGGTTGGGCGTGGGCTCGGCGATCTTGCGCAGCGTGTTGCGGTCGGTATGGCGAAAGGGCTCCGCCTTGCCGCGGATGCTCAGCAGCGTTTCCTGCTCGTAGGACCAGCTGCCGTCGTCGTGGATCGACACGGAGATGTTGTAGCGCAGCGTCTTGAACGCATGCTCCAGGAAGGGGTTGGAGAGGATGCCGTTCGTTTCGGCGCCGCGCACCGCCTCGAGCTGGAACGACTTGGCATCGGCCTGCGCACGGCCCATTGCCATTGCAGTCTGCCCGCGCGGTATCGACAGCGTCTGGATCACCGTGCCGGTGGCGGGCTCCCAGAGCCAGTAGCCGACCTGGTCGTGAAAGCTCTCGACTTCGTCCGGCTTGACGATGCGCAGGTGATAGCGCAGCCCGTAGAAGATCTGCGGGCCGTTGGTCTGCGCGTCGATGGGCTGGAACTCGGCATGCTCGATGAAGACCTGCGCTTCGGGGCCGTCTTCCTTCGGGCTGACATCGTGGCCCGCCGCGCTGGTCCAGATGCCGGCCAGGCCGGTGAGCGGGCCCAGGTTGGCGAGCGTGTGCGGATCGGGTTCGGGCTCGGTGTAGATGTCCCTGGGAAATTCTTCCATGTGCATTCCTGAAAAAAATGGGGCGACGGCAGTATCACTGGTCGAGGCGGATGCCGACCCTGGCGATGATCGCACCCCACTTGCGGCCTTCGCTGTCGATGAACGACCGGAACGCCTCCGGGGAGCCGCCGCCGGGCACGAGGCCCTGGTTGGCCAGCAACTCGCGCACGGCCGGCTCGCGCAGCACCGCGTTCACGTCGGCATTGATGCGGCGCACCACCTCGGGCGGCGTGCCGCTGGCGGTGAAGAAGCCGTTCCAGGCCAGCGACTCGAAGCCCGGGTAGCCCGACTCGGCGACGGTGGGCAGGTCTTTCATGAGTTCGGGGCGTTTGGCGCTGGTGATCGCGATCAGCTTCACCCGCTTGCCCTGGATCAACGGCAGCAGCGCTGGCGCCACGGTGAACAGCGCCTGGGTGTCGCCCGCCGCGAGCGACAGGCCCGCCGGCGGCGAGCCGGCGTAAGGTACATGCACCGCCTCGATGCCGGCAGCGCTGCGAAACAGTTCCATCGTGAGATGCGATGAACTCCCCGCGCCTACCGACGCATAGCTGAACCCGTTGCCCTGCTTCTTCGCCCAGGCCACGAACTCCGGCAGCGTGTTGGCCGGGTTGCTCGCCTGCACCGCCAGCACGTTGGGCTGTGAGGTCGTGAGCACGATCGGCAGCAGATCGCGCGCGGGTGCATAGGGCATGCGGGCGTACATGTAGGGACCGAAGGCGATCGGTCCGTTGAAGCCGATGCCCAGCGTGTAGCCATCGGCCGGCGCCTTGGCCACGGCGTCCATGCCGATCAGGCCACCCGCGCCGGCCTTGGTCTCGATCACCACGGGCTGCTTCCACATCACGCGCAGCCGGTCGGCCAGCGTGCGCGCGATCAGGTCGAGCGAACTGCCGGCCGGTGCGGGAACGATCACGCGCACGGGCTTCGAAGGCCAGTCTTGCGCCGAGGCGCCGGCAGCCCATGCGCATGCGAGCAGGAAGATGGCGAACATGTTCTTTTTCATGGGATTCCTTTCACGGCCGTCAGCGCCTTGCGCGCGCTTTGGCCTGCGCCCTGTCGATCTCGGCGTGGTTCGACTCGGCCCAGCGGTCCACCGCGATCAGCGTCTTGCTCAGCGAGAGGCCCAGCGGGCTGAGCCGGTACTCCACATGCGGCGGCACCGTCTGGCGGTCGTCGCGCAGCACCAGCCCGTTGAGCTCCAGGTCGCGCAGCGTCTGCGTGAGCATCTTCTGCGAGATGCCGCCGACCTTGCGCAGCAGTTCGTTGTTGCGCTGCGGCTTGCCGCGCAGCAGCGGGATGACGAGCAGCGCCCATTTGTTGGCGACGAGTTCGAGCACGCGGCGCGAGGGGCAGTCGGCGTTCCACACATCGGCGGGTGCTTCGTGTGCCACAGGCGTGGCGGTTTTCGATGGCGGTCTTGCAATTCCCATGGTTACCAGAAGGTGCGTACTTGTCGATGAGTGCCCGGGCGGGAATTATCGGCTCTCGCTCTTCCCGCACAAACGACAAAGGGGTTCTCTCATGGGTTGGTTTTTTCTTCTGGCCGCAGGCCTGGTCGAGATCGCGATGGCCGCGGCGCTCAAGCAATCGCAGGACTGGACGCGGGCAGTGCCGTCGGTCGTCGGCGTGCTCACCGCACTCGTCAGCATCTACCTGCTGGCCAGGGCCTTGCGCTATCTGCCGCTCGGCCCCGCCTATGCGATCTGGACCGGCATCGGCTCGGTGGGCGTGGTGCTGATGGGCGTGCTGTTCTTCGGCGAAGCGCTCTCCGCGCCGCGGCTGGGCTGCATCGCACTCGTGATTGCGGGGTCGGCGGGGTTGCGCCTCCTCGACGCCTGAAGCCGGAAAGGACGGCGGACAGATCGCGCGCTTTTTTTTGCGACCGGCAAGTACGTCTTCAGACTGTCTTTTACAGAGTCTTTCTCTTTCGTGAAAACCGAAGAACTACATACACAGCGGCCTTTAACCACTCTGCGAATGGGTCGATTTTCCTGGGGCTTCTAACCGCCGCTGCATAGGGGCAAGATGCACGTCCGCCGATTCTTGCGTCACCACGAACTGACCGAAGGAGCCTGTCCATGTACGCCACGCTAGAACGCCCCGTGATGGAGCGTCCCGTCAAGATCCCTGGACCCGATCATCGGATCGACATCGCACCGAACCCGCATCGCGTGGTGGTGTGGGTCGATGGCCGCGTCATCGCCGACACGCGCGAGGCACTGACACTGCGCGAGGCTCACTTCGGAACGGTGCACTACATCCCGCGCAAGGACGTGAAGATGTCGCTGCTGGAGCGCACGGAACACGCGACCTACTGCCCGTACAAGGGCGAGTGCGCCTACTACAGCATTCCCGCCGGCGGCGAGCGCTCGGTGAATGCAGTGTGGACCTACGAATCGCCGTACGATTCCGTCGCGCCGATCAAGGACTATCTGGCCTTCTATCCGGACCGCGTGGGGCCGATCGAAGAGCGCGTTGTCTAGCCGGACCTCGACGCACCCTTATTAAAGGCAAAAAGAAGCCGGGCCTCGCTTTCGCGGGGCCCGGCTTTTGTGTGTGCCCTCGCCGACGACGAGGCAAGGCGGTATCGATTACAGCGGCAGTGCGTCGCCGCGAGCGGCAGCGCGGGCTGCGGCACGCACCGTGGCGCGGTCCACCGTGCTGGC
>NZ_JBFUHN010000133.1:0-11354 GCF_056402375.1 Variovorax sp. P4_B10
GGCCTCCTCCTTTATTTCGCTGCGCAGAGCACACCATCGGCGTGATCGTTCGGAGCACTGGTTGATCGGCTCGCACAAGCGCTGCGTCCATCGTGCACAGGGCACCGGGTGCTCCCCGCAGCGAAATAAAGGAGGAGCGAAGCGGGGGACATTCGCGGAGGGGAGCACCCGGTGTCCTGTGCACGCACCCCGAACAACAGCACCCCGGTCTTCGTGCCAGTTTCATGCAATCCTGCAACTCGACGTGCAAATCGCCGATTTCGGCAAAGTTGCCATCGAACGGATCGTTGATTGACTGCTGCGCAGTCGTTTGAAAACTTTGTCTTAATCCAAGGAGACCTTTCATGTCCGAATCCATCGTCATCGTCGGCGCCGCCCGCACCCCCATGGGGGGCTTTCAAGGCGACTTTTCTTCCCTCTCCGCGCACGACCTCGGCGGCGTCGCCATCAAGGCGGCCGTCGAGCGCGCCGGCATCGCGCCCGACAGCGTGGGCGAAGTGCTGTTCGGCAACTGCCTGATGGCAGGCCAGGGCCAGGCCCCGGCGCGCCAGGCGGCCTACAAGGGCGGCCTGCCCGACAGCGCGGGCGCGGTCACGCTCAGCAAGATGTGCGGCTCGGCCATGAAGGCCGCGATGCTCGCGCACGACCTGCTGCTGGCCGGCACGCACGAGGTGATCGTGGCGGGCGGCATGGAGAGCATGACCAACGCGCCCTACCTGATGCTCAAGGGCCGCGGCGGCTACCGCATGGGCCACGACCGCATCTTCGACCACATGATGCTCGACGGCCTCGAGGACGCCTACCAGCCGGGCCGCTCGATGGGCACCTTCGGCGAAGACTGCGCGGCCAAGTACAAGTTCACCCGCGAGCAGCAGGATGCCTTCGCCATTGCCAGCGTGCAGCGCGCCAAGGCGGCCACCGAGTCCGGCGCGTTCAAGGAAGAGATCGCGCCCGTCACCGTGAAGGGCCGCGGCGGCGACACCGTGATCGCCATCGACGAAGGCCCGGGCAAGGTCAAGCTCGACAAGATCCCCACGCTCAAGCCCGCGTTCAAGAAAGAGAACGGCACCATCACCGCCGCATCGAGTTCGTCGATCAACGACGGCGCCGCCGCGCTGGTGATGATGACCGAGTCGCACGCGAAGAAGATCGGCGCGAAGCCCATCGCCCGCCTCGTCGGCCATGCCACGCATGCGCAGCAGCCCGAGTGGTTCTCCACCGCCCCCGTGGGCGCGGTCGCCAAGCTGTTCAAGAAGACCGGCTGGGCGGTCAAGGACGTAGACCTGTGGGAAGTGAACGAAGCTTTCGCGGTGGTGCCGATGGCGCTGATGCACGAGCTCGACGTGTCGCACGAGATCGTCAACGTGAACGGCGGCGCGTGCGCGCTGGGCCACCCGATCGGCGCGAGCGGCGCGCGCATCATGGTCACGCTCATTCATGCGCTGAAGGCGCGCGGCAAGAAGCGCGGCGTGGCCACGCTGTGCATCGGCGGCGGCGAAGGCACCGCCGTGGCACTCGAATTGCTATAAGAAACATGGCCGGGAGCGCCCGAGGGAGGGCTGCTCGCCGGCGTTTTCGAGCCAGACATTCCAACAACATTGCGTAGAGCAGGAGATTCCATGCGCCCATCCATCCACCGCACCGGCCTGGCCGCCGTGCTCGCCGCCGCCTTCCTGGCGCCTGCCGCCAGCTGGGCGCAGAAGCGCGACAACGTGCTGTTCCAGGCGGCCACCGACGAGCAGCCCGCCGTCGTCAAGACGCTGGAGAAGCTCGTCAACATCGAGACCGGCACGGGCGACGCCGAAGGCATTGCCGCCGCCGGCAACTACCTCGAAGGCGAACTCAAGACCCTGGGCTTCACCGTCACGCGCAGCAAGTCGGCCGGCCTCGCGGTCGGCGACAACATCGTCGGCAAGCTCAAGGGCCGCGGCGGCAAGAACCTGCTGCTGATGTCGCACATGGACACCGTGTACCTCAAGGGCACCCTGGCCAAGGCGCCGTTCAAGGTCGAAGGCGACAAGGCCTACGGCCCCGGCATCGCCGACGACAAGGGCGGCAATGCGGTCATCCTGCACACGCTCAAGCTGCTCAAGGACTACGGCGTGCGCGACTACGGCACCATCACCGTGCTGTTCAACACCGACGAAGAAAAGGGCTCCTTCGGCTCGCGCGATCTGATCCAGGAAGAGGCCAAGCTGGCCGACTACGTGCTCTCGTTCGAGCCGACCAGCGCCGGCGACGAGAAGCTCTCGCTCGGCACCTCGGGCATCGCCTACGTGCAGGTCAACATCACCGGCAAGGCCTCGCACGCGGGCGCCGCCCCCGAGCTGGGCGTGAACGCGCTGGTCGAGGCCTCCGACCTCGTGCTGCGCACCATGAGCATCGACGACAAGGCGAAGCACCTGCGCTTCAACTGGACCATCGCCAAGGCCGGCAACGTGTCGAACATCATCCCCGCCAGCGCCACGCTGAATGCCGACGTGCGCTATGCGCGCAACGAAGACTTCGATGCCGCCATGAAGACGCTCGAAGAAAAGGCCCAGCAGAAGAAGCTGCCCGAGGCCGACGTCAAGGTGATCGTCACGCGCGGGCGCCCGGCCTTCAATGCCGGCGAAGGCGGCAAGAAGCTGGTCGACAAGGCCGTGGCCTATTACAAGGAAGCCGGCGGCACGCTGGGCGTGGAAGAGCGCAGCGGCGGCGGCACCGACGCAGCGTATGCCGCGCTCTCGGGCAAGCCGGTGATTGAAAGCCTGGGCCTGCCGGGCTTCGGCTACCACAGCGACAAGGCCGAGTACGTCGACATCAGCGCCATCCCGCGCCGCCTGTACATGGCCGCACGCCTGATCATGGATCTGGGCGCCAATAAGTAAGCAAGCAGACAGAAAAAAGAAGGAGACACGCCATGCTGCTCAGTGCCGACCAGGAAGCCATCCGCGACGCGGTGCGCGATTTTTCGCAGGCCGAACTCTGGCCCAACGCGCCGAAGTGGGACCGCGAGCACAGCTTTCCGAAGGAGGCGCACCAGGGCCTCGCGGCACTCGGTGCCTACGGCATCTGCGTGCCCGAGGAGCATGGCGGGGCGGGTCTCGACTACCTCACGCTCGCGCTGGTGCTCGAAGAAATCGCAGCCGGCGACGGCGGCACCAGCACCGCCATCAGCGTGACCAACTGCCCGGTCAACGCCATCCTCATGCGCTACGGCAACGCACAGCAGAAGAAGCAGTGGCTCGAGCCCCTCGCGCAAGGGCAGATGCTCGGCGCCTTCTGCCTCACCGAGCCGCAGGCCGGCAGCGATGCATCGAGCCTGCGCACCACGGCGCGCAAGGACGGTGATGGCTATGTGATCGACGGCGTGAAGCAGTTCATCACCAGCGGCAAGAACGGCCAGGTCGCCATCGTCATCGCGGTGACCGACAAGGGCGCGGGCAAGCGCGGCATGAGCGCCTTCATCGTGCCCACCGACGCACCCGGCTACAGCGTGGCGCGGCTGGAAGACAAGCTCGGCCAGCACAGCAGCGACACCGCGCAGATCAACTTCGACGGCTGCCGCATCCCGGCGGAGAACCTCATCGGCGCCGAGGGCGAGGGCTACAAGATCGCGCTCGGCGCGCTCGAAGGCGGCCGCATCGGCATCGCCGCGCAGAGCGTGGGCATGGCGCGCAGCGCGTTCGACGTGGCGCTGGCCTATGCCAAGGAGCGCCAGGCCTTCGGCGGCTCGATCTTCGAGCAGCAGGCCGTGGGTTTCCGGCTGGCCGAGTGCGCGACGCAGCTCGAAGCTGCGCGACAGCTGATCTGGCACGCCGCAAGCCTGCGCGACGCCGGCAGGCCGTGTCTCAAAGAAGCCGCCATGGCCAAGCTGTTCGCGAGCGAGATGGCCGAGCGCGTCTGCAGCGCTGCCATCCAGACGCTGGGCGGCTACGGCTACGTGAATGACTTTCCGCTCGAGCGCATCTACCGCGACGTACGGGTGTGCCAGATCTACGAAGGCACGTCGGACATCCAGAAACTGCTGATCCAGCGCGCGCTGGCGTGAGCGGCGTGCGCCGTCGTCGGCTGCCGGCGATCCGGATCGCCGCGGCGGTCCTGCTGCTGGCGCTGGCCGTCTGGACGGCCGTCATCGAACCGCGCTGGGTCGCGGCGCGCGTCGAGTCGCTGAGCTCGGCGCAGTGGCAGGCGCCGGCCGGCCTCAAGGTGGCGATGGCGGGGGACTGGCACCTCACCACGCGCTCGCTGTGGCGTATCACCAGCGCGGAGCGCGCCGCGCGCATCGTCGACGAGATCAATGCGGCACGGCCCGACGTGATCCTGCTGCCGGGCGACTTCCTCGCGGGCTCGGGCGACGACGAGGCGTTTTCCATCGAGGACATGGCTGCCGTGCTCGGCCGCCTGAAGGCGCCGCAGGGCGTGTACGCGGTGCTCGGCAACCACGACTGGTGGCACGACGGCGAGCGCACGGCCAAGGCCTTTTCCGCGCAAGGCATCCGTGTGCTCGAGAACGCTTCGGTGCGCTTGCCGGGCCATGACATCTGGGTGGTCGGCATCGGCGACCACTCGACCGGCCATTCGGAACCGGACAGGGCGCTGGCCGGCGTGCCGAAGGGCGCCGCCACGCTGGTCATGATGCACGACCCCTTCAGCTTCGCGACCATGCCGCGCACGCAGGGGCTGGTGGTCGCCTCCCACACGCACGGCGGGCAGGTCAGCGTGCCGGGCTATGGCGCGCTGGTGGTGCCGGGCGCCGCGCCGCGCGAGTGGGCCTACGGCTGGGTCGCGCACAAGGGCAAGCGCATGTACGTGACCAGCGGGCTGGGCGTGAGCATCCTCCCGGTGCGTTTCAACATGCGGCCCGAGTGGGTGATGTTCCAGTAGGGGCGTTTTCGTTCCGTGTCATCGGTTTCGATGACAGACAGGCCGGCGCCGACGGCGCAGCATGGCGATCTCTTTGTCGGAGGTCCTTGCCATGTCCATTTCCAAACCCGTTCCCTTCGCCCTGACCCTGCTGTGCCTGGGCGCCCTGGGTCCCGGCGCGCATGCCCAACCCGCCGTCCCGGACATCGCCACGCTCACGGCGACGGATGCCGTGCAGCAGCTCTGCGCCGGCACCCTGGGCAGCGAGCAGCTGGTGACGGCCTACCTCGCACAGGCCAAGGCGAAGGCGAATCTCAACGCCTTCGTCACGCTCGACGAGGCCGGCGCGCTGAAGGCCGCGCGTGCCGCCGATGCAACGCGCAAGCGCGGCGGGGCCTGCAAGCCGCTGGCCGGCCTGCCGGTGGTGATCAAGGACAACATCCAGGTGCAGGGCCTGCCCGCCACGGCCGGCACGCCCGCGCTCAAGGGCTTCGTGCCCGCCACCGACGCGCCCGTGGTCGCCAGGCTGCGCGCGGCCGGCGCTGTCATCCTGGGCAAGACGAACATGCATGAGCTGGCCTTCGGCGTCACGGGCTACAACCCCGCGTTCCAGACGGGCCCCGAGGTCGGCGTGCGCAACGCCTACGACGCGAGCCGCGTCGCGGGCGGCTCCTCGTCGGGCAACGGCGCGGCGCTCGGCGCGCGCATGGCTCCGGCGGCGCTGGGCACGGACACGGGCGGCTCGGTGCGCATTCCGTGCGCGTTCAACGGCTGCGCCTCGCTGCGTCCGACCATGGGACGCTATGCGCAGCAGGGCATCGCGCCGATCTCGCACACGCGCGACACCGCGGGACCGATGGCGCAGTCGATGGCCGACGTCGCGCTGCTCGACCGCGTGATCGCGGGTGGCGCACCGCTCAAGCCCGCCGACCTGAAGCGCGTGCGGCTCGGCGTGGTGCCGGCCTTCTACGCGAACCTCGACGCGGACACACGCGCCGCCACCGATGCCGCGTTGGCCAAGCTGCGCGCCGCCGGCGTCACGCTGGTGGATGTGGAGATGCCGAAGCTCATGGCGCTCAACGGCGCCGTCGGCTTCCCGCTCGCGCTCTACGAGGCGCACGACGACATGGTGGCCTACCTCGCGAAGTACCGCACCGGCATCGACATCGCGCAACTGACGGCCGGTATCGCAAGTCCCGACGTCAAGGGCACCTTCGAAGCCTTCGTGATCCCGCGCAAGCTGCCCGCGCCGAACGGCGTGGTCGATGCGAAGCCTGCCTATGACAACGCGATGCGCGTTGCACGCCCCGCGCTGCAGAGGCTCTACCGCGACACCTTCGCGAAGAACAGGCTCGATGCGCTCGTCTTCCCGACCGTGCCGCGCGTGGCATTGGCGGCCGCGCCCGAAGCCAGCAGCCCCGAGAATTTCGGCGCGCTGATCCAGAACACCGACCCTGGCAGCAACGCCGGCATTCCGGGCGTGCAACTGCCCTCGGGCCTCGGTGCGACGAGTGGACTGCCTGTGGGGCTGGAACTCGACGGACCGGCCGGCAGCGACCGCAAGCTGCTCGCCGTCGGCCTCGCGGTGGAAGGCGTGCTGGGCCGCCTGCCGGCGCCCAAGGCGAAGTAGGGCGCCCCTGCCGGGTCAGCGCTTGGCCAGGCCGGCCAGCGCCGACCGGCGCTCGATGCCGAGCTTGTCGAAGATGCGCCGCAGGTAAGTGCGCACCGTGGGCACGCTCACGGCCATGCGGCGCGCGATCTCCTTGTCGGTGAGGCCTTCGCACACGGCCCGCGCGACCTCCTGCTCACGCGTGCTCAATGCGCGCCATGCCGCTTCGGCGGGCATCGGCACCGCAGCTGCCGTGCGCTGCGCACGCTGCAGCGCGCCGACGAATGCGGGCTCGATCAGGTCGAGCAGTGCTTTCTCGTGATCGCCGAAGTCACCCCGCCCCTTGCATCGCCAGATGCGCAGATCGCCCAGCGCACGCTCGCCTTCGAAGGCATGCAGGTTCATGCCCCAGTGCAGCCCGTCGCGCGAGAGAAAGTCGGTGAAGAAGGCGGTGCGCATCAGTTCGCGCTGGGGCATCACCTCGGTCACCCGCGTGGCGCGGCGGCGCGACTGCAGCACGAAGGTGATCGGGTCGTGGTGCTGGTGCCATTCGCCGTAGCGGTCGAGATTGGCGGGGTCCATGTTGAGCGCCACGCGGCCGTCGAAGCGGCCGCTCCGGGCGTTCCATACGAAAGAGGCGAACTGGTCCGCATGCAGCAGGTCGAGCAGCGCCCGGCCGAGTTGTTCGCGAATGTCGCGTTCGCCGCGGTCTTCCGCCAGCAGCGTGAAAACGCCGCGCAGCGCGTGCTGTTCGGAGCCTGTCAGGTACATCGCCGCCTCGCTCTTCTCGTGTGCCGAAGTAAGGCTAACGTTTAGCAAGCGCCGCGCCAAGGGTGGATGTCCGGGGCCCGGAAGGCCGTCGCCGGCAGTCCCCTGAACGGCCCCGGGGTTGCCCCATCGGAGGGATGCCCGCGAGGTGTTCCAATAGGGGTCTCCATGAGCGCCATCGATCCCACCACCGGACCTTGCCCCTGCGGCCGCACCGACCGCCGCGACAAGCCCATCGGCTACGCCCTGTGCTGTGGCCGCTATCTCGACGATTTCGAGAACACGCCCGCCCCCGACGCCGAATCGCTGATGCGTTCGCGCTATTCGGCCTTCGTGCTGGAACGCGCCGAATACCTGCTCGCCACCTGGCATGCGTCGAAGCGGCCGGCCTCGATCGAGTTCGAGCCGGGCGTCAAATGGCTGGGGCTCGACATCCGTTCGCGCTCCGTGCTCGATGCCGACCATGCCGAGGTCGAATTCGTGGCGCGCCAGCGCAGCAGCACGGGCACCGCCACGCGCCTGCACGAGCGCAGCCGCTTCGTGCGCGAGGGCGAACGCTGGTACTACCTCGAAGGCGACTTGCAACAACCCGTGGGTTGACGCACCGGGCTGCGGCCCGCACAATCAGCCCCGCTCCGGGGTGTACACATGTGGTGTGCTGAGATGGCAAAGCTGCCGACCCGCGAACTTGATCCGGGTCATACCGGCGTAAGAAGAGCTGCACTCCCTGACTCCGGTCCCGTCACCCACCTTCCGTGACGGCCCAAAGTCCACCGAGCGATTGCGGAGCACCCTTTCCCTCAACAAGGAGTGCCCCGATGAATGCCCCCGACAAGTTCACCTCCCTGCTTGCGCTCACGCGCGAGCCCTTTCCCGCGTCGCACAAGTGCCTGATTCCGGGCAGCCGGCCCGATCTCAACGTGCCGGTGCGCGATGTCCTGCTGACCAACGGCGAAACGGTGTCGCTCTACGACACCTCGGGCCCGTACACCGACGCCAAGGTCGAGATCGACGTGCGCCGCGGCCTGCCCGACGTGCGCGGCGCATGGATCGCCGAGCGCAACGACACCGAAAGTTACGAAGGCCGTTCGCACCAGGCGCTTGACGAAGGCCTGAAGCACGCCCACGACCACGACGCCCAGCGCCTGGCCGAACTGCGCGCCGGGGCCTCGGCGCTGCAGCGCACGCCGCGCCGCGCGAAATCRGGCGCCAACGTCACCCAGATGCACTACGCGCGCCGCGGCATCGTCACGCCCGAGATGGAATACGTGGCGCTGCGCGAGAACGGCAAGCGCGAATGGATGGCCGAGTACCTCGCGAACGAGGAGCGTGCGAAGCGCGTGGCCGGCAACCCCATGGGCGCGAGCATTCCGCGCATCATCACGCCCGAGTTCGTGCGCGACGAGGTGGCGCGCGGCCGCGCGATCATTCCGGCCAACATCAACCACCCCGAAGTCGAGCCGATGGCCATCGGCCGCAACTTCAAGGTCAAGATCAACGCCAACATCGGCAACTCGGCGGTCACCTCGAGCATCGAGGAAGAAGTCGAAAAGCTCGTGTGGGCGATCCGCTGGGGCGCCGACAACGTGATGGACCTGTCGACCGGCAAGAACATCCACACCACGCGCGACTGGATCGTGCGCAACTCGCCGGTGCCCATCGGCACGGTGCCGATCTACCAGGCGCTCGAGAAGGTGGGCGGCGTGGCCGAAGACCTGACCTGGGAGATCTTCCGCGACACGCTGATCGAGCAGGCGGAGCAAGGCATCGACTACTTCACCATCCACGCGGGCGTGCGCCTGCCCTTCATCCACCTGACGGCGGACCGCATGACGGGCATCGTGTCGCGCGGCGGCTCGATCATGGCCAAGTGGTGCATCGCGCACCACAAGGAGAGCTTCCTCTACGAGCGCTTCGAGGACATCTGCGACATCATGAAGGCCTACGACGTGAGCTTCTCGCTGGGCGATGGCCTGCGCCCCGGCTCGGGCGCGGACGCGAACGACGAAGCGCAGTTCGCCGAGCTGCGCACGCTGGGCGAGCTCACGCAGATCGCGTGGAAGCACGACGTGCAGACCATGATCGAAGGGCCGGGCCACGTGCCGATGCACATGATCCAGGCCAACATGGACGAGCAGCTCAAGCACTGCCACGAGGCGCCGTTCTACACGCTCGGCCCGCTGACCATCGACATCGCGCCAGGCTACGACCACATCTCGAGCGCCATCGGCGCTGCGATGATCGGCTGGGCCGGCACCGCGATGCTCTGCTACGTGACGCCGAAGGAGCACCTGGGCCTGCCCGATCGCGACGACGTGAAGCAGGGGATCATTGCGTACAAGATCGCCGCGCATGCGGCGGACGTGGCCAAGGGGCACCCCGGCGCCCGGTCGCGCGACGATGCGTTGAGCAAGGCGCGCTTCGAGTTCCGCTGGCAGGACCAGTTCAACCTGGGTCTCGACCCCGACACCGCGCGCGAATTCCATGACGAAACCTTGCCCAAGGATTCGAGCAAGGTGGCGCATTTCTGTTCGATGTGCGGGCCGAAGTTCTGCTCCATGAAGATCACGCAGGAGGTGCGGGAGTACGCGGCGAAGAAGGGCGTGGCCGAGGCGGAAGCCATGGCTGAAGGGATGGCGCAGAAATCCAGGGAGTTCATGGCGGGCGGCGGCGAGATCTACATCCCGATCCAGCCGGTGTCCTGAGTTGGCCCGGGGTCATTGCTACCATGGGGGAACTCCCCCCGAACCCTCCAGCGCAATGACCCCATTCCCCTTCGCCGCAGTCCTCTTCGACTGCGACGGCGTCCTCGTCGACTCCGAACCCATCACCAACCGCGTCCTCGCCGAAATGCTCGGCGAACTCGGTTGGCATCTCAGCACCGAAGAATCGATGAACACCTTCACCGGCAAGGCCGTGAAGGACGAAGCCGCCCTCATCGAATCGAAGACGGGTTTCACCATCACCCCCGAGTGGCTGAGAGCATTCAGGGCCCGCCGCAACGAGGCCCTCGAACGTGACCTCGCGGCGATCCCCCATGCCCCCGCGGCCATCCGCGAAATCCACGCGAAGCTGAAAGGCCGCATCGCCTGCGCTTCGGGCGCCGACCGCCACAAGGTCGAGCTGCAACTGGCCAAGGTCGGCCTGCTCGACTGTTTCGAAGGCCGCATCTTCAGCGGCCACGAAATGCCGCGCTCCAAACCGCACCCCGATGTATACCTGGCCGCCGCCGAAGCGCTGGGCGTCGATCCGAAACGCTGCGCCATCGTGGAAGACACGGTCACCGGTGCGATGGCGGGCGTGGCCGCGGGTGCCACGGTGTTCGGCTACAGCACCGGCGAATCGGGCCACAGCGGCCCCGGCCCGCTGCTGAGCGTCGGCGCCGTGCAGGTGTTCAGCGACATGACCGAATTGCCCGCGTTGCTTTCGGGCTACCGCCTGCAGGCGGCCTGAGTTTCTGGTGCAATGGCAGGCACCACCCACCGAGCAGGCACCAAGGAGACCGTTCCGATGACTTCCGAATACAGGACCGAGCAACCCGACCGCACCGAGATCGACGCGCTCTCGGGTCCTGCCGTGGTCGAGTTCGGCACCAACTGGTGCGGCATCTGCAAGGCCGCGCAGCCGAACATTGCCGAGGCTTTTGCCAAGCATCCGGATATCCCGCGCATCAAGGTCGAAGACGGCAGCGGGCGCCCTCTGGGTCGCTCGTTCAACGTGCGGCTCTGGCCCACCCTGGTGTTCATGCGCGACGGCAAGCAGGTCGCGAAGCTGGTACGGCCGGAAGACAGCCAGTCGATTGCCGATGCGCTGGCGTTGATTGCGCAGCCGGTCTGAGGTCTGATTCCGGATTCCGTCGATTCGCGGCGTGGGTGCGCTGTTCAGGGCGCGATCCCGCCGACGGCGTGCTCTGCTCCGCGAATGTCCCCCGGCGCGGCCTAGGTGTGAAGAGTCAAGAGGTTGTTGCGTGAATTCGAGAGCCGAGACATAGGAGGCTGGCAGCCGATGCCGTGATGGGGCCGGTGCCAGTTATAGAAGTGATTCCAGACCGGCAACGCAGCTCGGCGTTGATCCGAGCTGGCATATGCACGGCCGTAGGCCCATTCGCGTAACGCTGACTGGATAAAGC
>NZ_JBFUHN010000134.1:0-10852 GCF_056402375.1 Variovorax sp. P4_B10
GGCGGGTTGTTCGGCGGTGGCTTCGGCGGCGTGGGCTCGATCAACTACGGGCCGCTCGGCGCACCCGGCAATGTGCTCGGCATCCGCGCGATGACCATCGAGGCCGAGCCGCAGGTGGTCGAGCTGCGCGGCGCGGAGGCGATGCGCATGCACCATCTGTGGGGCACCAACGGCCTCGTGCTGGAACTGGAGATCGCATTGGCGCCCGCGCACCCGTGGCTCGAAACGCTGGTGACTTTCGACAGTTTCTCCGATGCGCTGCACTTCGCCGACAAGCTGGCGAACGGGCCCGGCATCGTGAAGCGCGAGATCGCGTTCTTTGCGGCACCGATCCCGGACCATCTGGCGCAGCTCGCGGCGCATCTGCCCAAGGGCTGCCATGCGGTGCTGTCGCTGGTGGCGGAGTCGTGCGAGCCTGCGCTGCTGCAGCTGGTCGAGGCACACCGCGGCACGGTGGGCTACCGCAAGACCGCGGCCGAGGTGCAGAAGAGCAACCGCACGCTGATGGAGTTCACCTGGAACCACACCACGCTGCACGCGCTCAAGGTCGACCCGACGCTGACCTATCTGCAAAGCGGGTTCATCCCCGGCAGGCATGTCGAGCAGATCATCGAAATGGAAGCGCTGCTGGGCGGCGAGGTGATGATGCACATCGAGTTCATCCGCAACGTGGCGGGCCTCATGACCTGCAGCGGGCTCCAGCTGGTGCGCTTCAGCACCGAGGAGCGGCTCGACGAGATCATCCGCATCCATCGCGAACACGACGTGCACATCAACAACCCGCACGTGAACATCGTGGAGGACGGCAAGGCCGGCGGCCCGCTGCCGCCCGAGGTCATCGCGGTGAAGAAGCGCTTCGATCCGCTGGGCCTGCTGAATCCGGGCAAGCTGCGCGACTGGCCTGTGCCGGCCGCGGCCTGAAGCCCGCTCAGCGCCGGCGGCGGCCCATCGCGACGGCGCTGGCAACGATGGCGAGCGCCGCGATCCACAGCGGCCACAGCCCGAACGGCGCCACCCAGCGCGCATAAGGCGTGAGCCCCTTGCGGCCTTCGACCGATGCCTCGAGCACGCCGCGGGTGAGGCGCGGCAACTGGTGCGTCACGCGGCCTTCGGCGTCGATGACGACGGTGGCGCCGGTGTTGGTGGCCCGCACCATCGGCCGCGCGAATTCGAGCGCACGCATGCGCGAGATGGCCAGGTGCTGGTCGATGGCGACCGAGTCGCCGAACCACGCGATGTTGCTCACGTTGAGCAGGATGGTCGGCGCCGTGGCCTCGTCGCGGAAGTTCGCGCCGATTTCGTCGCCGAACAAGTCTTCGTAGCAGATGTTCGGCGCGATGCGCTGGCCCTGCCAGACGAAGGGCGCCTGCGCGAGCCCGCCGCGCTGGAAGTCGCCGAGCGGGATGTTCATCATCTGGATGAACCAGCGAAAGCCGGGCGGAATGAATTCACCGAAGGGCACGAGGTGGTGCTTGCTGTACTGGTACGGTTGCGCGGCGCCGGGCTGGAAGCCGAGGACGGCGTTGCTGTAGCCGCCTCGGCCACCCAGTGGCAGGCCGACGATGGCCGCCTGCGTGCCGCTGCCGTAGCGCGCCTGGATCGCCTCGAGGTAGCCGGCCGGCAACTGCTGAGGCAGCAGGGGCACGGCGGTTTCGGGCGTCACCACGAGCGAGGCCTTGGCGTCGCGCAGCTGTTCGCCGTACCAGCGCAAGGCGGTTTCGATGCCGCCGCCCGGAATGAATTTTTCGTCTTGCGGAATGTTGCCTTGCAGGAGCGCCAGCTGGAGGCTGCCGGTGTTCGTGCCGCCGGCATCGTTGCGCAGCGATGACGCGAGATGCGGGAAGCCGAACGCGAGGGCGATCAACAACAGCCCCTGCACGATCTCGGCGCGGCGGACCAGCGGCCCCCCTGCGACGAGGGCTGCCACCAGCGCGGCGACCGCGCCGATGCCATAGACGCCGACCCACGGCGCCCACGCGGCGAGCGGACCTTCCACGTGCGCATAGCCGCCTGCCCCCCAGGGGAAGCCGGTGAACCAGCTGCCGCGCACGAGCTCAGCCAGTGTCCAGAGCGCCGCGAAGACCAGCGCACCCGTCACGCGGCCCTTGGGACCGCGCGCCACGAACCATGCGCAGGCCGCTGCGTAGTAAAGCCCCAGTGCCGCTGCGAGCGCCAGCACGGCAATGGCGGCCAGCGGCGCCGGAAGCCCGCCATAGGTGTGCATGGAAATGAAGAGCCACCAGAAGCTGCCGGTGAGCCAGGTGGTCGAGAAAAGCCAGGCATGGAGGCCGGCACGGCGCCAGCCTGCGCCCTCGGCGCGCAGCCGATCGAGCAGCCAGGCCAACGCGCCCAGCGACAGGAGCTGAAGCCACCACAACGGGTGCCCGTCGGCCGGCCAGCCGATGGATGCCGCCTGCGCCAGTCCGGCCAGCCCGAAGCCGAGCAGGCGAAACAGAGCCATCGCGGGGGAAGCGGGAGAGACGCGGGCCGTTGCCGCTGCGGGCAACGGCATCAGTCGGCCGCGTCGCCGCCGCGGGCCGGCGACACCTTGAACCAGCGCACCGCGCCGCCCTTGGTGTGCAGCACCACGAAGTCGAAGCCGCCCATCGCATGGTGTTCGCCGCGCTTGGGCACATGGCCCATCTCGTGCGCGATCAGGCCGCCGATGGTGTCGAAGTCTTCGCTGAGCTGTTCCTCGTCGAACACGATGCCGAAGGCTTCGGCCACGCGCTCGATGGGCGTGTCGCCCGAGACGCGGTAGGTGTGGTCGGCGAGGCCGAAGATGTCGCCCTCGTCCTCGGCGATGTCGAACTCGTCCTCGATCTCGCCGACGATCTGCTCGAGCACGTCCTCGATGGTGATGAGGCCGGCCACGCGGCCGAACTCGTCGATCACGATCGCGAGATGGTTGCGGTTGCCGCGGAACTCGCGCAGCAGGTCGTTCAGGCCCTTGCTCTCCGGAACGAAGGTGGCCGGCCGCAGCAGCGCGCGGATGTTGAGCCCCGGCGCGCGCTGCAGCTTGAGCAGGTCCTTCGCGAGCAGGATGCCGATGATGTTTTCCTTCTCGCCCTCGTACACCGGAAAGCGCGAGTGCGCGGTGTCGATGATGAGGTGCAGGAGCGCATCGAAGGGCGCGTCGATGTTGATGACGTCCATGCGCGGCGCCGCGACCATCACGTCGCCCGCCGTCATGTCGGCCATGCGCAGCACGCCTTCGAGCATCACGCGCGACTCGGCGCCGATCACCTCGTTGTCCTCGGCATCTGCCAGGGTTTCGATCAGCTCGTCGCGCGAGTCCGGTCCGGGGTGGATGAATTCGGCAAGCTTCTGGAGGAAGCCGCGCTTGTCTTCCCGTTCTACGGGTGCGCGTTCAGGGTGAGGTTCGGCCACTGCGGGAGGGCGTAGTTGAAGAGAGGCAAGGATAACGGATTGCGTGTGACAGGCACTACCTCTGGTTCCGCCCTCGACGGAGAACACAGGCGGCCGCCGCCGGGCTCGCCCCAAGGCGAGCCGCGCCTCCCCCTCGGGGGGTGGCGAATTACACGCAGCGAAGCGAAGTGAAAAGCCGGGGGGCCAACAGTCAAGGAGCCGATTTGCTGCGGGCGTCTCGCATGCCGCTGCGCACTTCCTGCAGGCTGGCCAGGAAGGCCCAGAACTGCTTGGCGCGGCTCTTGAGGTGGAAATCGACCGCCGCGTAGTGCTCGAGCGCGATTTCGCTCATGCGGCTGTCGAAGGTGGCGGTGGGCAGCTGCAGATGCGCCTCGGCCTCCGCGCCGCTGCGCACCACCGTGGCGCCGGCGTTGCGGGCGATCTTGAGCATGGCGGCGTTTTCGCTCAGCGCATGGATGAAGAGCATGCCGACGCCTTCGTTGCGGGCCACCACCACGGCGCGTTCGAACAGGCGAGCGCCATAGCCGCGGCCGCGGGCGTGTGCAGACACCGACACGCCGAACTCGGCGCAGTCGCTGTGCTGGTCGCTCGGCGCGAAAGCCAGGTGGGCCATGGCGATCAGGTCGAGGCGGCGGTTGTAGATGCCGAACAGTTCGTCGCGCTCGAAGTCGAGCTCATCGACATAGCGCTGAACCTGCTCGTCGGCCGCCGCGTAGCCGAAACGCAGGTAGCGGTCGTGCGGGGTGAGCGCCAGCAGGTGGCGCGCGATGCGCTCGCGTTCGCGCGGGCCGATCGAGCGGATCGGCACCATGACGGGCTGGGGCGCAAAAGCAGCGCGTGGCTGGGTCTCAACCATCGGCGCCTTCAGGAAAGAGCCGAGGCCGAGAGACGCTTTGAGGAGGGTCTTGGCGGTAAGCATGGCTCCAATATAAGGGTTTCCCCTTAATAAACAAGACAACAAGGGCTCTTCCCGGACACATTTGTGACCGAGTGCCGGAGCGCGTGTCGCCCACGCAACCAATCTGTAGCTAAACCGGCACAGCTGTTGTGGCCTTGACACGGTCCAGCACGAAGCTGGTCTTGCAGTCTTCCACGCTGGGGTGCTTGAGGAGGGTGTCCATGATGAAGCGGCTGTAGTGCGCCATGTCGGCCACGACGACACGCAGCAGGTAGTCCATGTCGCCGGTGAGCGCTGCGCATTCGACCACCTCGGGCCAGGTCTGGACGCTGGCGCGGAACAGGTCCATCGGGTTGCGCTTGTGGCTCTCGGTGTGCTTTTCGAGCCGCACGTTGAGGTAGGCGGTGAGACCCAGGCCGACGACCTCGGGACGGACGAGGGCGACATAACGGTCGATCACCCCGTTTTCCTCCAGGCGCTTGACCCGCCGCAGCACGGCGCTGGGCGACAGGCTGACCTGTTCGGCGATCTGGTCGTACGTGGCACGCCCGTCTGCTTGCAGCGTGCGCAGAATGAGTCTATCAATCTTGTCTAGTGCTTCCATTCATCTATTTTTGCAGTTTTACTGCGTCAACGCCACCACAGGCGCCCAAGAACGCTGAAAACATGAGCGCCATCCGGCCTACATTGCAGCACTGGCGGTTTTCGCCTTTTCCCACCTTTTATTCGCCCCCTTTCTGGAGACCGCACATGAGCCAAGCCGACGCACCCGCCTTCACCCCTTGGGACAACCCCATGGGCACCGACGGCTTCGAATTCATCGAATACGCGGCACCGGACCCGGTCGCGATGGGCAAGGTGTTCGAGCGCATGGGCTTCGCGGCCGTGGCCAAGCACCGCCACAAGAACGTGCTGCTGTACCGCCAGGGCACGATCAACTTCATCCTGAATGCCGAGCCCGATTCATTCGCGCAGCGCTTTGCACGCGAGCACGGCCCGAGCGTCTGCGCCATCGCCTTCCGCGTGCAGGATGCCAAGCAGGCCTATGAGCGCGCCACCGCGCTGGGCGCCTGGGGTTTCGCCGACAAGGCAGGCCCTGGCGAGCTGAACATCCCGGCCATCAAGGGCATCGGCGACAGCCTGATCTATCTGGTCGACCGCTGGCCCGGCAAGAACGGTGCGAAACCGGGCGACATCGGCAACATCGGCTTCTATGACGTCGACTTCGAGCCGCTGCCGGGCGTGGCATCGCAGGATGCGCTGGCGCCCAAGGGCAACGGCCTGACCTACATCGACCACCTGACGCACAACGTGTACCGCGGCCGGATGAACGTGTGGGCCGGCTTCTACGAGAAGCTCTTCAACTTCCGCGAGATCAAGTACTTCGACATCGAAGGCCAGGTGACCGGCGTGAAGAGCAAGGCCATGACCAGCCCGTGCGGCAAGATCCGCATCCCGATCAACGAAGAGGGCAAGGAACAGGCCGGCCAGATCCAGGAGTACCTGGACATGTACCACGGCGAAGGCATCCAGCACATCGCGATGGGGTCGGACAACCTGTACGAAACCGTCGACGCGCTGCGCGCCAAGGGCGTCACCCTGCTCGACACCATCGACACGTACTACGAACTGGTCGACAAGCGGATTCCCGGGCACGGCGAAAGCGTCGCAGAGCTGAAGAAGCGCAAGATCCTGATCGACGGCAAGAAGGATGCGCTGCTGCTGCAGATCTTCAGCGAGAACCAGCTCGGCCCGATCTTCTTCGAGTTCATCCAGCGCAAGGGCGACGACGGCTTCGGCAACGGCAACTTCAAGGCGCTGTTCGAGAGCATCGAGCTCGACCAGATGCGCCGTGGCGTGCTGAGCGCCGCAAAATGAGGGCTTCTTCAACTGTTCCCTTTGCCCCAGGAGCCCGCATGCGCAGCAGCACGTCTTCTTCGATCGGTTTGACCTTCATCGCGGCGGCTGCCGCCGTTCTTTCGGGTTGCGCCATGGCGCCGGCGGCAACGACGCCGGCGGCCGGCTCGCACCTGGACGCGGTGCAGAAGGCGGCGGTGCTGCGCATCTGCACCCCGGGCGACTACAAGCCCTTCAGCTTCCAGAAGGCCGATGCGTCGTACGAAGGCATCGACGTCGACCTGATGACGGGTTTCAGCGCGAGCCTCGGCGCCAAGCCGGAGTGGGTCAAGACCACCTGGGCCAACCTGTTGCCCGACCTCGCCGCGGGCAAGTGCAACATCGCCGTGGGCGGCGTGTCGGTCACCACCGACCGGCAGAAGCGCGCCTTCTTCAGCACGCCCTACATGGTCAACGGCAAGACGCCGATCGCGCGCTGCGCCGACGTGGCCAAGTACCAGAGCGTGGCCGCGATCGACAAGCCTTCCACGCGCGTGATCTTCAATCCGGGCGGCAGCAACGAGCGCTTTGCCCGCACCAACTTCAAGCAGGCCAAGCTCACGCTGCACGGCGAGAACGTGACGATCTTCGACGAGATCCTCGCCAACCGCGCCGACGTGTTCGTGACCGAAGCAGCCGAGGCCATCACGCAGCAGAAGCTCAAGCCGGGCCTTTGCGCGGTCAATCCCGACAAGCCGCTGCAATACGGCGAAATGGCCTGGATGCTGCCGCGCGACGACGTGGCCTTCAAGTCGTACGTCGACCAATGGCTGCATCTGCAGCAGGCCGGCGGCGACTTCCAGCGCGTGATGGACCGCTGGCTCAAATAACCAGAGAAGCATTCCCCATGGACATGGACACCTTTGCCGCCGCTGTCGTCACTCCCGCCGTTTATGGCGCCTCGGATCGCCCACCCCGCGGCGACTACTCGCGCGGCGGCACCGTGCTTGCCGACTACACCTGCCCGCAGGACTGGGCCAGCTACACGGAGGCCGACCATGACACCTACAAGCGGCTCTATGAGCGGCAGGCTGCGCAGCTGCCGGGCCTGGCCTGCGATGCGTTCATCCAGGCGCTGCCTTCGCTGGGCGTGAAGGACCGCATTCCGCGCTTCGAGGAAATCAACGAACGGCTGCATCGGGCCACGGGCTGGGAAATCGTGGCAGTGCCGGGGCTGATTCCCGAGCTGCCTTTTTTTACCCTGCTCGCCAATCGCAAGTTTCCGGTGACGGACTGGATCCGCAAGCCCGAGGAGTTCAACTACATCGTCGAGCCCGATGTTTTCCACGACCTCTTCGGCCATGTGCCGATGCTGTTCGACCCCACCTTTGCCGACTACGTGCAGCGCTACGGCGCCGGTGGTATCAAGGCGCACGAGCTGGGCGCCGGCGAGAAGCTGTCGCGGCTGTACTGGTACACGGTGGAATTCGGGTTGATTCGCCAGCCCGATGGCCTGCGCGCCTACGGCGCCGGCATCCTGAGTTCAGTGGGCGAACTGACGCATGCCGTGTGCAGCGACGAGCCGCGCCGGCTGCCTCTGGACCTGCTGCGCGCCATGCGCACGCGCTACAAGATCGACACCTACCAAAGCAACTACTTCGTGATCGAGAGCTTTGCGCAGCTCTTCGATCTCACGGAGCCCGACTTCACGCCGCTCTACCAGGCGCTGCAGGTCGAGCCCGATATCGAAGCCGGTGTCTTGCTGCCCGGCGAGACCGGCAAGGCCTGAGCCTGCTGCGCCGGAAGGGCGGCGCGGCTATCGCCTGCGCGACAGCACGCACGCGCACCCTAGGACAAGCCCGCTGGCGGTTGGGAGGGACTGGCTCCCACAATCCGCGCCAAAGGAGCTTGCATGCAGACATCCGCGCGACAGAACTATCCGGACGGGATACCTCAGGAGATTCACCCCGAGCAGTACCGGTCCCTGCCCCACATGCTCGAGGAGGCGTTCGGTCGCTACAAGGACCGGCCGTTCTCGGTCTGCATGGAGCGCTGGATGTCCTATGGGGAGCTCGACGCGCTTTCGAAGGCCCTGGGCGCCTGGCTGCAGTCGCGCGGCCTCGAGCCGGGCGCGCGCGTGGCGATCATGTTGCCCAACGTGCCGCAGTTCGCGGTCACGATGTGCGGCGTGCTGCGCGCGGGCTATACCTGTGTCAATGTCAATCCGCTCTACACCGCGCGCGAGCTGGAGCACCAGCTCAAGGACTCGGGCGCCACGGCCATCGTCATTCTCGAAAACTTCGCCGCGACGCTCGAGCAGGTGATCGAGCGCACGCCGGTCAAGCACGTGGTCGTGACCTCGATGGGCGATCTGCTGGGTGGCCTCTATGGCGCCTGGATCACGCTGGCCGTGCGGCATCTGGCGAAGATGGTGCCGCCCTACAAGCTGCCGCTGAGCGACGGGCGCACGGTGACGCCGTTCCCGCAGGCGATTGCGGAGGGACGGGGGCGCACGCTGGGACCCGATCAGAGCACGCTCGATTCGGTCGCCTTCCTGCAGTACACCGGGGGGACGACCGGGCTGTCGAAAGGCGCTGTGCTGACGCATCGGAACATCGTGGCGGCGGCCCTGCAGGCCGAAGCCTGGTTCACGCCGGCACTGGCGCGCGCCGGCGACCTGGCGAAGGTCAACAGCATCGCTGCGCTGCCGCTTTATCACATCTTTGCGTTGACGCTGTGCCTGCTGGCGATCCGGCAAGGTTCGCACATGACGCTGATCCCGAATCCGCGCGACTTCGACAAGTTCATCGCGGTGCTGAAGAAACGGCCGTTCCACATGCTGCCGGCCGTGAACACGCTGTTCAATGCGCTGCTGATGCATCCGGAGTTCAAGTCGATCGACTTCTCGACGCTGTTCGTCTCGCAGGCGGGTGGCATGGCCGCGTCGGAAGGCACGGCGCGCAAATGGTTCGAGGCAACAGGCTGTCCGATGATCGAAGGCTGGGGGATGAGCGAGACCTGCGCGATCGGTACCAACAACCCGGTGTCGAACACCAGGTTCACCGGCACCATCGGGCTTCCGTTGCCGAGCATCGAGATCGCGATCAAGGACGACGAGGGTGAATCGCTGCCTGTGGGACAGCCGGGAGAGCTCTGCATCAAGGGGCCCAACGTGATGACGGGCTACTACAACCAGCCTGCGGAGACCGCGGCCGCCTTCACCGCTGATGGTTTCATGCGAACCGGAGACATCGCCGTGATGCAGGAGGATGGCTACAGCCGCATCGTCGACCGCAAGAAGGACATGATTCTCGTGAGCGGCTTCAACGTGTTTCCGAACGAGCTGGAGAACGTGATCTCGTTGTGTCCGGGGGTCGTCGAGTGCGCGGCCGTCGGCGTGCCGGACGAGAAGCAGGGCGAGGCGATCAAGGTCTTCGTGGTTCGCAAGGACTCGCAACTGACAGAAGACGCTGTTCTACAGTATTGCAATGGGCAGCTCACCGGCTACAAGCGGCCGAAACATATCGAGTTCCGCGACTCTTTGCCGAAGACCAATGTGGGGAAGATTCTTCGGCGCGAGCTTCGCTCCAGTGTGGGCGCCTGAATGAGCGGCGCCGCGGCGAGCGTCGGTTTGCCGGCGAATGTCGTCGTGTTCGAACGTGGGTGGCTTTCTTCGAACAACATCCTGTTCATCGGGGCTGATGAGACTGCGTTGGTCGACACCGGCTATGTCACGCATGCCGAGCAGACGCTGGCGTTGGTCGAATCGACATTGGGAGCACGGCCGCTCGACCGTATCCTGAATACGCATCTGCACAGCGACCACTGTGGCGGCAACGCCGCCTTGCAGCAGCGCTACCCGGCGCTTCGAACGGATATTCCGCCTGGAGAGGCAGCACTGGTGGAGCGGTGGGACGAGCAGGGTCTGAGCTTTCTTGCAACGGGACAGGCCTGCCCGCGGTTTCGATTCACTGGCCTGCTGCAACCGGGAACGGAGTGCGTGCTCGGCGACATGGCATGGCAGATACACAGTGCGCCGGGCCATGATCCTCATTCGATCATCCTGTTCGACCCCGCTTCGCGCACGCTGATCTCGGCAGATGCCTTGTGGGAGAACGGCTTCGGCATCGCATTTCCCGAGCTCGCGGGCGAACCGTCGTTCGGGGAGATGGCTGCGACGCTCGATCGGATCGAGAAACTGGCGCCGCTGCGGGTGATTCCGGGGCATGGCCGCGTCTTCGATGAAGTGGACAACGCTTTGGCCACTGCGCGCCGTCGGCTCGAGAGTCTGCGGCGCGATCCCGTGAAGCATGCCCGGCATGCCATCAAGGTGTTGATGAAGTTCAAGCTGCTGGAAGTGCAGTTCATCGCGCCCGATGACTGGACCGCCTGGCTCCAGAGCACGCCATACCTGGGCGTCATTCGTTCGCGCTTCTTTGCCAACGAGGAGTTGGACCAATTGACCGGCGACATCTTGGCTGAATTGATCGCAGCCAATGCTGCAGAGATGGATTCGTCAGGAATCCGGAATACCTGATTCGGCCTCTTCAGGAATAAAAAAAGCGCGCCATCTTTGATCGCCTATTCTTTTTGGAATTCCCAAAGCAAAAAACCCCAACCATATCTGGTTGGGGTTTTCTGGGCTGTAAGAGCCTGACGATGACCTACTTTCACACGGGAACCCGCACTATCATCGGCGCTGACGCGTTTCACTGTCCTGTTCGGGAT
>NZ_JBFUHN010000135.1:0-10747 GCF_056402375.1 Variovorax sp. P4_B10
GTGCCGAATGGCCAAGGGCGCCATGCCCTTGGGGCTGAGGCGCCTCAGCCCCGGACCGCGTCGCCGGCCAGCCGCATCCACTCGCGATTGACCGAGCGTGCATGCGAGTTCCAGTGGCGGGCGGCCTGCTGGAGCTCGTTCCACTGGCGTTGTGCGACGGCGGCATCGCCTTGCTGCGCCAGCCAGGCGATGTAGCGGGCACGCGTTTCGACGGTGTTGTGCTTGCCGAGCGCCTCTTCGAAGGCCTCGCGCGCTTCCGCATGGCGTCCCTCGGCGGCCAGTGCGCGGGCGTTGAGTACGGCGACTTCGTCCTTGCGGTAGTCGTCGCGTGCGGCGCGCAGGCTTTGCAGTGCCTGCTGCGCCTCGCGTGCCGAGGCCGCGCTGCCTTCGGCAATCAGGGCACTGGCCAGCCCGAACTGCAGTTCGGGATCGGATGCAAAGGGGCCTTTCAGGGCATCCCGGTAGTGCCCGACGGCATCGGCGGCCTGGCCCCTGTCGAGTGCGGCCTTTGCAAGGCGCAGCTTGTTCTGGGCCGTGGGGGCCAGGTCGTAGGCCTCGGCGGCCGCGCGGTATTCGCGCTCGGGGTCGAGGAAGCCGATGGCGGCCGTCGCCACCTTGCCCGCGGTGCGCTGCATCCGCGAGGCGGGCAGGTACTCGACCACGAAGTACACGATGCTGCCCAGCAGCGGGAAGCTGAAAAGAACGAAGAGCCAGTACATCTGGCGGCCGTTCCGCATGGCATGGATGGCGAAAAACAGCGCAATGAGGACGTGCAGCCCCAGTCCGACGAATGGCATCGATTTCCCTCTGTTGTTTGGTATTGGGCGCGTTTATAGCAGCCCCGGATGGCGCGCTGCACTCGGCCGCCATCCGCCTCTCAACCGGCCTTGAACGGACTGCGTTCGCCCAGGTGGTCCATGTAGTTCTCGATGCCTGCGCCCTCGCGCTCCAGGAAGCGCTCGACCGCATCGGAGAACGCCGGGTGCGCCAGCCAGTGCGCGCTGGTGGTCTTGACCGGCATCAGCGCGCGCGCCATCTTGTGTTCGCCCTGGGCGCCGCCCTCGAAGCGCTGGGCGCCATGCGCGATGCACCACGCAAGCGGCTGGTAGTAGCAGGCCTCGAAGTGCAGGCAGTCGACGCGCTCCAGGGCACCCCAGTAGCGGCCGTAGGCGACGAGCGGTTCGTCCGGCTGCGTGGAGAGTGCGATCAGGCTGGTTGCGATGGGTTTTCCATCGCGCTCGGCGACGAACAGCAGCCAGGCCTCGGGCAAGGTGTCGGCCATGCGCTGGAAGAAGTCGCGGCTGAGGTAGGGCGGGTTGCCGTGCTCGCGGTAGGTACGCTCGTAGCAGCGGTAGAAGAAATCCCAGTCGGCCTTCGTGATGTCCGCGCCGCGCGACCAGCGAAAGCTCACGCCTGCGTCGGCGACCTTGCGGCGCTCCTGGCGGATCTTCTTGCGCTTGTCGTGCGCGAGGCTGGCGAGGAAGGTGTCGAAGTCCGGGTAGCCGGTTTCGCCGCCGGGCCGTCCCAAGGCGAAACGCTTCCCCTCGGAGGGCAGCGAAGACACGTCAATGCCGAGCGTGGGGGCCACATTCGTCCAATGGAACTGCACCGTGTTGCGCAGCATCAGCCCTGCTTCGGTGCAGGCGGCGATGTCGGCTTCCGCGCCGAACAGCAGGTGCAGGGACGAAAGTTCTTCTTCCTTGCACCAGGCCACCACGGCCTGCACCAGCAGCGTGCGACTCTGCGCATCGCGAGCGAGCAGGCGCGTGCCCGGCACCGGCGTGAAAGGCACCGCGATCACCGCCTTGGGGTAGTAGGCAAGCCCGTGCTGCTCGTAGGCGTTGGCCCATGCCCAGTCGAAGACGTACTCGCCGTAGGAGTGGTCCTTGATGTAGAGCGGGCAGGCGGCTTCCAGCTGCTTGCCGCGCCACAGGGTGACGAACTGCGGCATCCATCCGCTCGCGGGCGATGCGCTGCCGCTCTCGTGCAGCGCCGCAAGGTACTCGTGGCGCATGAAAGGCGAGGGCTCGGCTTGCGCGGCGAGCAGCGCGTTCCAGGCTTTCGGGCTCACGTCGGCCAGCGACGCGAGAACCCGAATGACATAATCGTTCAAGCCTTTTTCTTCCTTCTGTATGACGCTCAAGCTCGCCATCGCGCAACTCAATTTTGTGGTGGGCGACCTCGCCGGCAATGCGAAAAAGATCGTCGACGCCGCGCGCCATGCCCATGCGCAGGGTGCGCGTCTTCTGTTGACGCCCGAACTCTCGATCGCCGGCTATGCGGCGGAGGACCTGTTCCTCCGTCCCGCCTTCACCGAAGCCTGTGATGATGCCGTGAAAGGCATCGCCGCAGCGCTGGCCGACCTCAAAGACATGGTCGTGGTGGTGGGGCATCCGACCGGCGGCAGCCTGCGCAGCCGCTCCGTGGCAGTGCAGATGCGCCACAACGTGGCCAGCGTGATCAAGGAAGGCCGCATCCTCGAGACCTACGCCAAGCGCGAGCTGCCGAACTATCAGGTGTTCGACGAGCGCCGCTATTTCACGCCGGGGCAGGGCACTTGCGTGTTTGAAGCGGGTGGCGTCTCGGTCGGCCTGTTGATCTGCGAGGACGCCTGGTTCGACCAGCCGGCCGAACTGGCGCACGGGGCTGGCGCCGAGATGCTTGCCGTGATCAATGCCTCGCCTTACCACGTGGGCAAGGAGGGCGAGCGCGTGGCGCGCATGGCCGACCGCGCGCGTGCCGTGGGCCTGCCGCTGGTCTACGCGCACCTGGTTGGCGGGCAGGACGAGGTGGTGTTCGACGGGGCCTCCTTCGCGCTGCAGGCCGATGGTGCGCTTGCCATGCAGGCCGGGAGCTTCCAGGAGAAAGTGGTCTTTGCGCAGTTGGAGCGCTCGCCGCAGGGCGTCGGTTTCGTGGCCGACCCMGCGGCCATCGCCGCGCCGCGCGAGGCCGAAGCGCAGCTGTGGGACGCACTGGTGCTGGGCGTGCGCRACTACATCGGCAAGAACGGCTTCCCAAGCGCCATCCTGGGGCTTTCGGGCGGCATCGACTCCGCATTGGTGCTCGCCATTGCGGTCGATGCACTCGGCAAGGACAAGGTGCGAGCGGTGATGATGCCTTCGCCTTACACCGCCGACATCAGCTGGATCGACGCGCGCGAGATGGCCAGCCGCCTCGGCGTGCGCTACGACGAAATCTCGATCAAGCACACCTTCGAATCCTTCAAGGGCGCCTTGGCCGAGGAATTCAAGGGCCGCCCCGAAGACACGGCCGAGGAAAACATCCAGGCCCGCATCCGCGGCACGCTGCTGATGGGGCTGTCGAACAAGTTCGGCTCGATCGTCCTGACCACCGGCAACAAGAGCGAAATGGCCACCGGCTACTGCACGCTCTATGGCGACATGGCGGGTGGTTTCGCGGTCATCAAGGACCTGCTCAAGACCACGGTGTTCGCGCTGGCACGCTGGCGCAATGCCCATGACCCGTACGGCACCGGTACCGAGCCGATCCCCGAGCGGATCATCACGCGCCCCCCGAGCGCCGAACTTCGGCCGGATCAGACCGACCAGGACAGCCTGCCGCCCTACGACATCCTCGACGGAATCCTGGCACGCTACATGCAGGACGACGAGGGCATCGACGAGATCATTGCCGCGGGCTACGAACGCGCGGTGGTCGAGCGGGTTGCGCGGCTCATCAAGATCAATGAATACAAGCGGCGCCAGGCGCCAGTCGGAATCCGGGTCACCCACCGCAGCTTCGGCAAGGATTGGCGTTACCCTATCACCAGCAAATTCAACGAAACCGCCGGAGCACGAAAACCATGAAGCAGATCACCGCCATCGTCAAACCCTTCAAGCTCGAGGACGTGCGCGAGGCCTTGGCCGAAGTGGGCGTCACCGGCCTGACCGTGACCGAGGTCAAGGGCTTCGGCCGCCAGAAGGGGCACACCGAACTCTACCGAGGGGCGGAATACGTGGTCGACTTCCTGCCCAAGATGAAGGTGGAAGTGGTCGTCAACGAGGGCGATGTGGAGCGCTGCATCGAGGCCATCGTCAACTCTGCGCGCACCGGGAAGATCGGCGACGGCAAGATTTTCGTCACCGGCGTGGAGCGCATCGTGCGCATCCGCACCGGCGAAGAGAACGAAAACGCAGTTTGAGGGCTCGCCCCCAGGCTTCACGCACTTCGTGTCGCTTTGCCTTCCCCCTACCGGGGGCAATACCAGTGGCCCGGCGGAGCCGGTTCCACCGGTATTTCTGGAATGACCCGGGGACTTGCCTGGTTCAGAGGTTTTCCGAGAGCCGGTCTTCGCGCGGGTGGAGCGGCACTTCGGCGCGCAGCGCCGTGAGCAGTTCGGGCACGTCGGTGCCGGTGCGGATCAGCGCCATCTGCCATTCGCCCATGAAGCCTTCGCGCACGCTGTGCGCCAGGAAGCCCAGCAGGCCGTCGTAGTAGCCGGCGGTGTTGAGGATGCCGGTGGGCTTGTCGTGGTAGCCGAGCTGGCGCCAGGTCCAGATCTCGAACAGTTCCTCGAAGGTGCCGATGCCGCCCGGGAGGGCCACGAAGGCGTCCGCACGCTCGCCCATCATGGCCTTGCGCTCGTGCATGGTGTCGACCACATGCAGCTCGTCGCACAGCGGATTGGCCAGTTCCTTGTCGACCAATGCCTTGGGGATGATGCCGACGACGCGGCCGCCGGCGAGGCGGGTGGCTTCGGCCACCGTACCCATCAGGCCGGTGCGGCCACCGCCGTAGACCAGCTGGCCGCCGTGCTGGCCGATCCACTGGCCGACCGCTTGCGCAGCCTGGGAAAACTCGGGGCGCTCGCCAGGGCGCGAGCCGCAATACACACAGATCGAAAATTCAGGATTCATCCTGCCATCATGCCGCAGGCTGCCTGCCTTCTCATGACATGAAGCGTTGCCACAACGCCGCCAGCCAGATGCCGCCGCACAGCGTGAGCGACAGCAGCACGGCGGCACTGCCCATGTCCTTGGCGCGCTTGGAGAGGTCGTGCCATTCGGGGCCAATGCGGTCGATGGCGGCTTCCACGGCGGTATTGAGCAGCTCGACGATCATCACCAGGATCGCGCTGCCGGCGAGCAGCGCTACCTCGACCCAGCTGCGCCCGAGCCAGAAGGCCACGGGAATCATCACGATCGCGAGGATGGCTTCCTGCCGGAAGGCGGGCTCGCTCCAGCCGGCGCGAAGCCCATGCAGCGAAATCAGCGTGGCATGCCAGACGCGCTCGAGGCCCTTGCGGGCCCTCTGTGGGTTGACGGCGGGATCGGGAAGTTTGGGCAAGGCACTCATTGGCGACTCATCGGCTTGGAGGTGATGAGCCGCGTACCGGCCCAGGCGTCGTGCCAGAACTGGCGCTCGGGATGAAAACGTGCCAGCAGGGCCCAGACGGCGACCCAGCCAAAGATCAGGATGGTGGACTCACCGCCTGAGAGCTTGAAGGGGGCAATCGCAGCCAGCGGCGGCAGGAACCAGACCCAGCTCAGCAGGTAGCGCGCCAGTGCGCGGCGCTGACTGACGGGGTGGCCGTGAATGTCGACGATGCGGATATTCCAGGTTTTCATGGCGAGTGTCTGGCCCTTGGCCCAGAACCAGACGAAGTACACGCCAAACACCACGAAAAGGAAAGCCTGGAGCAGATGCCGGCGCGAGTCCATGGCATCGCGCATCTGGCCCAGCGTGCTGAACAGCCAGCCCGAGACGAACACGACCGCGAACAGCAGCATGCCCTCGTAGAGCCAGCAGGCCATGCGGCGCCACAGGCCGGGCACTATCGAAAGAGGAGCGCTGGTTGCCGTGGAGACAGGCGAGGCGGGCCGATCGGGCCCCGAAGCCTCGGGAGAGCTGGAAACCATCGAAGTCTTGGGGTCAGGGGGCGGAAGGGGGCGGGTCGGTTGCCGTCGCGGCTGGCGCCGGGACTTGGGCTTCGGCGGGAACCGGCGGAGATGCAACACCGACAGGTGCGGGCACTGCAACAGGCACAACGCTCGCTGCCGGTGCCCGTTCGAGCGGCGACACCACCAGGACGGTTGCAGCAGGGGCAGACATCGGGGCCGGCGAAGGTGCCAGCACGATCCTGGGCGTGTGCTGTCCGGGCGGCGTGACGGCCGGGACCGGCACGAGCTTTTGCGACGAAACCGGGCGCACGGGAATGGCGGCACCGCGGGGCTTGGCCGGGGCACTCTCGGCGAGCTTGCGCTTTTCCTCCTCGCTCAAGGCCTGGTATTGCTCCCATTTGGCCTTGCGCTCGTCGGGCGGCACACGCTTGACTTCGGCGAAGTTCAGGCGTGCCTGGGCGCGCTGCTGATTGCTCAGGGCAGCCCACTCGATCATGCGGCTGTGCAAAGTGACTTGATCATCCAGCGACATGTTCGCGAAGTTTCGTGACAGTGCCAGCCACTTGCGCTTTTGCCCTGCATTCAGCGTGTTCCAGTGCGGGGCCAGCGGCTTCAGGGCCTGTTGCTGCTCGGCAGTGAGTTCGCTCCAGAGCGGCTTGGTTGCAGGAACTGCCTTGGGGCTGGCTGCCGCAGAGGCCGCGACGCCCGGCTGGCCAGCCACGCCCCTGGTGGCCTCGGCATGCGGCTGGGCGCTGGCAAGCGTCAGGCCGAAGGCTGCAACGGCAAGCGCGCCCACCCAAACGACTGCGCCCGCCGTGAGCGGGCGCAACGGGCGGGATGTGTTTGCGCTGGAAGTGGAACGGCGTCGCATTCGGTCGAGGAGAGGATTCTTCAGTCGGAGGCGCCGTCGGCCTTCAGGAATTGGGCAAAGCCCGGGTCGGTATAGGCGGCGGGAGGAAGGTCGCCGGTCAGCAATGCGGAGTCGACCTCGGCCAGTTCGCTGGCGCGGTCGTCGTCCTGCATCACGCTGATGGTGATGAGACCGGCCACGAGCGCGATCAGCGGCACCACCGACCCGATGCGGGTCCACCAGCCACCGCCCAACGCGAGCGTGCGGCCCGACCGCACCACCTCCGGCGCTGTCCGCAATTGCGGGACCTGCTTGCGCGCGGCCACGGCCTGCGCACGCGCAACGCGCAGCCGCTCGCCGATGTCGTGCGGCAACTCCTTGTTGCCGGCCGACAGCCGGGCAACCAGACGCTGGCCGAACTGGTCTTCGGCAGCGGTAGAAGAAGAGGTTGGAACCTTAGTGTTCATAGCGATATTCCCTTGGCCTTGAGCGCCTTGCTCAGAGCGTGAACGGCTCGCGAACAATGGGTTTTGACGCTGCCCTCGGAGCAGCCCATCGCGGCGGCCGTCTCTGCGACGTCCATTTCCTCCCAGTAACGCATCAGGAAAGCCTCGCGTTGACGACCCGGCAGCGCTGCGATCTGCTCCTCGATCTCGTGGAAGACCTGGCTGCGGCGGGTTGTGTCCTCGGCGCTCTCCGTTTCCCTAGAGTCGGTTGGAGAGACGAAGTTCTCCAGAAGATCGAAATCTCCATCGTCGTCGACCGAATCGAAGTCGCTGAGGTTCGAGAACAGGGCGCGGCGGGTTTTCTGGCGGCGGAACCAGTCGAGGGTGCAATTCGACAGGATGCGCTGGAACAGCATCGGCAGTTCGTTGGCCGGCTTGTCGCCATAGTGCTGCGCCAGCTTCATCATGCTGTCCTGCACGATATCGAGCGCCGCTTCTTCGTCCCGCACGTGGTAGACCGAGCGCTTGAAAGCGCGTCGTTCGACGCTTTTCAGGAAGTCGGAGAGTTCTTGTTCAGTGGCCAAGCGAGAGGGGGCGCAGGGCGCGCCGCGTGGGAAGGGATGTCTAGCGAACGCTTATGTTTTCCGCCGCGGATTATGCCCCGGTGGCTTTACGGGCGACATGAAGCGAACCTGAACAGCCAGTAATGTCATAATCCGCCTTGCAAGTCAAAAGGCAAACGGGTCAAGGTCCGGCGGAACATCAGTCCGCTCATGGCTATGGCCTCAAGTCCTGGCGCGGCCCCACAAGGGCTGGCAAGGGGCACCCAAGGTTTTTCGTTCCCGAAAAAACGCAAAGGTTGATCATGGAAATCTCGAAGGCGGAAATCATCTCCGCAGCAGCCGCGTCCTCTGGCGCCGGCAATCCAACGCAAGAACTCATGGGCGCCGAAGTGCTGGTCAAGGCACTGCAGGCCGAAGGCGTCCAGTACGTCTGGGGCTATCCCGGCGGCGCGGTTCTGTACATCTACGACGCGTTCTACAAGCAGGACACCATCCAGCACGTGCTGGTACGCCACGAGCAGGCGGCGGTCCATGCAGCCGACGGCTATGCCCGTGCCACCGGCGAAGTCGGCGTGGCGCTGGTCACCTCGGGCCCCGGCCTGACCAATGCGGTCACCGGCATCGCCACGGCGTACATGGACTCCATCCCGATGGTGATCATCTCGGGCCAGGTGCCGACGGCGGCCATCGGCCTCGACGCCTTCCAGGAATGCGACACGGTCGGCATCACGCGCCCCATCGTCAAGCACAACTTCCTCGTCAAGGACCCGAAGGATCTGGCCATGACGATGAAGAAGGCCTTCCACATCGCACGCAGCGGCCGTCCGGGCCCGGTGGTGGTGGACGTGCCCAAGGACGTTTCCTTCAAGAAGACGCCTTACGCCGGCTATCCCGACAAGGTCGAGATGCGCTCGTACAACCCGGTGCGCAAGGGCCACGGTGGGCAGATACGCAAGGCGCTGCAGCTGTTGCTGGCGGCCAAGCGTCCTTACATCTACACCGGCGGCGGCGTGCTTCTGGGCAACGCCTGCAACGAGCTGCGCACGCTGGTCGACATGCTGGGCTACCCGGTCACCAACACCTTGATGGGCCTGGGCGCCTATCCGGCGAGCGACCGCAAGTTCCTCGGCATGCTGGGCATGCACGGCACCATCGAAGCCAACAACGCCATGCAGAACTGCGACGTGCTGCTGGCCGTGGGCGCGCGCTTCGACGACCGCGTGATCGGCAACCCCAAGCACTTCGCGCAGAACGAACGCAAGATCATTCACGTCGACATCGACCCGTCGAGCATTTCCAAGCGCGTGAAGGTCGACATCCCGATCGTCGGCGATGTGAAGGATGTGCTCACCGAACTGATCTCGATGATCCGCGAGAGCACCACCAAGCCCGACGCCGGTGCACTGGCCGACTGGTGGAAGACCATCGAGGCCTGGCGCTCGCGCGATTGCCTCAAGTACGACCGTGGCAACAAGGACGTGATCAAGCCGCAGTACGTGGTCGAAACACTCTGGAACATGACCAAGGACGCCGACGCATACATCACGTCGGACGTGGGCCAGCACCAGATGTGGGCCGCGCAGTACTACCGCTTCGACGAGCCGCGCCGCTGGATCAATTCGGGTGGCCTGGGCACCATGGGCGTCGGGATTCCGTACGCCATGGGCATCAAGCTCGCGAAGCCCGATTCGGAAGTGTTCACCATCACGGGTGAAGGCTCTGTGCAGATGTGCATCCAGGAACTCTCCACCTGCCTGCAGTACAACACGCCGATCAAGATCTGCTCGCTCAACAACCGCTACCTGGGCATGGTGCGCCAGTGGCAGGAGATCGAATACTCCGGCCGCTACAGCCACAGCTACATGGATGCGCTCCCCAATTTCGTGAAGCTCGCCGAGGCCTATGGCCACGTCGGCATGCTGATCGAGCGTCCACAAGACGTGGAGCCGGCGCTGCGTGAGGCGCGCAAGCTCAAGGACCGCACGGTGTTCATGGACTTCCGCACCGACCCCACCGAGAACGTGTTCCCGATGGTGAAGGCCGGCATGGGCATCACCGAAATGCTGTTGGGCTCCGAAGATCTCTGATCGTCGGCGCATTCGCTTAACTCTTTACTGACGAATCTATTGCCCGCCAAGCCCGCGCATTACCGTGCACGGGGGAGGGCGGCGAAAAGAGGAGTCACGCAAACATGAAACACATCATTGCAGTGCTGCTGGAAAACGAGCCGGGTGCTCTTTCCCGCGTGGTGGGCCTGTTCTCGGCCCGCGGCTACAACATCGAATCGCTGACCGTCGCGCCGACCGAGGACTCGAGCCTCTCGCGCATGACCATCGTCACCAACGGCTCGGACGACGTGATCGAGCAGATCACCAAGCACCTGAACCGGTTGATCGAAGTCGTGAAGGTCGTCGACCTGACCGAAGGCGCCTACACCGAGCGCGAACTCATGATGGTGAAGGTGCGGGCAGTCGGCAAGGAACGCGAAGAGATGATGCGCATGGCCGAGATCTTCCGTGGCCGCATCATCGACGTCACTGACAAGAGTTACACCATCGAACTCACCGGCGATCACGGCAAGAACGATGCTTTTCTTGAAGCGATCGACCGTAGCGCTATTCTCGAGACCGTCCGCACCGGTGCCAGCGGCATCGGGCGCGGCGAGCGCATCCTGCGCGTATAGGGGGTGAAGATCCCCTCAGTTCCACTGCTTTAAATCAATACACGAGGAGAAGGTTAATGCAAGATTTGCTGGGATTCGACAAGATGGTGACGCCAATCATCATCCGGATACTGTATTTCCTCGGGCTGCTGGGTGTGCTTGCGATGACCGTCGTGTCGTTGTTTCAGGGCCGTTTCCTGGCTGCCATCGGTATTCTTGTTTTCGGCGCGATCATGGTTCGCGTCTATAGCGAATTGCTGATCCTGCTGTTCCGCATTCACGACAACCTCGTGTCCATCAACCAGCAAATGAAGGACCGGAATTCTTCCGGCCAACTGTGAGTGAACGCACCCCTGCAGAGGGGG
>NZ_JBFUHN010000136.1:0-10418 GCF_056402375.1 Variovorax sp. P4_B10
GCCTAGGCCCGCAGGCCTCCACCTGTATTTCGCTCCGCAGAGCACACCATCGGCGTGATCGCTCAGCGCCGCGGTTGATCGGCCAGCACAACGACCGCTCCCATCGTGCACAGCGCACCGGGTGCTCCCCGCAGCGAAATAAAGGAGGAGCGAAGCGGGGGACATTCGCGGAGGGGAGCACCCGGTGTCCTGTGCACACGCCCTGAACAACAGCGCCCCGAACACAAGCAAACCCACAACACAACACGCAAAGCAAACCTGAGATGTCTTCCCCAGATTCCACCGACATCAACATCCGCTCGTACACGAGCCAGATCCCGTTCGCGCGCCACCTGGGCTTCGAGCTCACGAAGTTCGAAGGCGGCGAGTCCGAGATCATCTATACCGCCAAGCCCGAGCACCTGAACACCTTCGACGTGACCCACGGCGGCGCCTGCATGACGCTGCTCGACATCACCATGGCGGCCGCCGCGCGCAGCGTCGCGCCCGAAACCGGCGTGGTCACGATCGAGATGAAGACCAGCTTCATGCAGCCTTCGGTCGGCCCGCTGCATGCGCGCGGCACGCTGATCCACCGCACCGCGACGCTGGCCTTCACCGAGGCCAAGATCTACGACGAGCAGGAGCGCGTGTGCGCCCATGCCACCGGCACCTTCAAGTACGTGAAGCGCCGCCTCCCCACCGGCCCCGCCAGCGCCAACGCGATGCGGCCGCCTTCCACCGACTGATCACTGCATTCCCCCTGGAGAAATTCATGCCCACGAACAAACAGATCCACCTCGACAACCGCCCCGATGGCGAAGCCGTTGCCAGCAACTTCAAGCTGGTGACCGTCGAAACCCCCGCGCTCAACGACAACCAGGTGCTGGTGCGCCACCACTACATGAGCCTCGACCCGTACATGCGCGGGCGCATGAACGATTCGAAGAGCTACACCGCCAACCAGCCCGTGGGCCAGGTTTTCCAGGGCGGCACAGTCGGCGAAGTGGTCGAGAGCAAGCACCCCAAGTACGCTGTCGGCGACAAGGTGGTGGGCTTTGGCGGCTGGCAGGAATACAGCGTGGTCGATGCCTCGCAGCCCGGCGCGCTGAAGAAGGTCGACACCACGCACGTGCCGCTGTCGCACTACCTCGGCGCGGTGGGCATGCCCGGCGTCACGGCCTGGTACGGCCTCGTGAAGATCATTGCCCCCAAGGCCGGTGAAACCGTGGTGATCACGGCTGCCAGCGGTGCAGTCGGCAGCGCCTTCGGCGCGCTGGCCAAGGCGCGCGGCTTGCGCGTGGTCGGCATCGCGGGCGGTCCGGACAAGTGCAAGTACGTGACCGATGAACTGGGCTTCGATGCCTGCATCGACTACAGGCAGCATCCCGACGTCAAGAGCATGAGCGCCGCACTCAAGGAAGCCTGCCCCGACGGCATCGACGGCTACTTCGAGAACGTCGGCGGCTACATCTTCGACGCCGTGCTGCTGCGCTGCAACGCCTTCGCGCGCGTGGCGCTGTGCGGAATGATCGCGGGCTACGACGGCCAGCCGCTGCCGCTGACGAACCCCGCGCTGCTCCTGATCAACCGCATCAAGCTCGAAGGCTTCATCGTCAGCGAGCACATGGAAGTGTGGCCCGAGGCGCTGACCGAACTCGGCACGCTGGTCGCCACCGGCAAGCTCAAGCCGCGCGAATCGGTTGCCCTGGGCATCGAATCCGCCCCTGAGGCCTTCCTGGGTTTGCTCAAGGGCAAGAATTTCGGCAAGCAGTTGGTCAAGCTGATCTGAATGCGCTGAAACGCGCGGCAAAGGAGCCGACCATGGAAACGACTCACGAGGTGTTCAACCAGCCCGTTCCGCTGGTGGACTACAACCTTTTCGAGACCAACCGGCCCCTGCGCGATGCGTTGAAGTTCAATGCGCCGAAGCTGCAGCTGGCGCAGTTGCAGGAGTTGGGGGTGACCATCGGCTCGGCCGAGATGCAGATGCATGCGCGGCTCGCCAACATCCACACGCCCGAGCTGCACACGCACGACCGCTTCGGGCGGCGCATCGACGAGGTGGAGTTCCATCCGAGCTATCACGTGCTCATGGCCGCCGCCGTGGGCGCAGGCCTGCACGGCACGCCCTGGACTGGCACCTCGGCCTCGCCGCATGTGCTGCGGGCAGCAGGCTTCATGCTCTTCACCGAGCTGGAGCCGTCGATGCTGTGCCCGATCTCGATGAGCTACGCGGTCACGCCCGCACTGCGGAGCAACGCCGCCGTGTATGCCGATTGGGGCCCGAAGCTCGCGAGCCTCTGGTACGACCCCGCGCTCGAGTCCTTCAAGGACAAGCCTGGCGTGACCATGGGCATGGGCATGACCGAGAAGCAGGGCGGCTCGGACGTCCGCGCGAACACGACGAAGGCCGTGCGCGACGGCAGTGACACCTGGGGCGAGCGCTATGCGATCACCGGCCACAAGTGGTTCTTCTCGGCGCCGATGTGCGATGCCTTCCTGGTGCTCGCGCAGGCGCCCGCGGGGCTGAGCTGCTTCTTCCTGCCGCGCGTGCTGCCCGACGGTACGCGCAACGCCATCCACATCCAGCGCCTGAAGGACAAGCTCGGCAACAAGGCCAACGCCAGTTCCGAGGTCGAGTTCCACGGCGCCAGCGCCTGGCTGGTGGGCGAAGAGGGCCGCGGCATTCCGCAGATCCTCGAGATGGGCACCATGACCCGGCTCGACTGCGCGCTCGGCACGAGCGGGCTGATGCGGCAGGCGTTGAGCATCGCGCTCAACCACGCGGCGCAGCGCAACGCCTTCGGCAAACCGCTGATCGAACAGCCGCTCATGAAGAACGTGCTGGCCGACCTCGCACTCGAGAGCGAAGCCGCGACCGCACTGGCCATTCGCCTCGCGCGTGCCTTCGACCATCAGGACGACGAACACGAACGCCTGATGGCACGCCTGCTCACGCCGGTCGCCAAGTTCTGGATCTGCAAGCGCGGCAGCCACTTCGCGCAGGAGGCCATGGAATGCCTCGGCGGCAACGGCTATGTGGAGGAGGGCGGCGAGGGCACGATGGCGCGCATCTACCGCGAGATGCCGCTCAATTCGATCTGGGAAGGCGCCGGCAACATCATGGCGCTCGACCTGCTGCGCGGCCTGCGCAAGGGCGATGCGGTGGCCGCGCTGGGCAAGGAACTGGCGCCGGCACGCGGCCAGCACGCGGCGCTCGACCGCCTGGCCGATGCGCTGCCCGCGCGCATCGAGGCGATGGCTTCCGAGGTCGAGGCACGCCGCCTGGCGCAGGACGTGGCGCTCGCGGTGCAGGCTGCATTGCTGGCCCAGACCGCACCGCCCGCCGTGGCCGGCGCCTTCTGCGCCTCGCGCCTGGGCGGCGACTGGGGCCAGGCCTTCGGCACGCTGGGCGCGGGCACCGATTTCGATTCGATCATCCAGCGGGCCCAGCCGCGCTGAACGCACACCCAACATCCCCCACAGGAAACACCATGGCCGACCTGATCCWCCATCACTACACCACCTCGCCGTTCTCGGAGAAGGTGCGGCTGATCCTCGGCGCCAAGAAGCTGCCGTGGAAGTCGGTCTTCATTCCGCCGATCATGCCCAAGCCCGACGTGGAGGAGCTCACCGGCGGCTACCGCAAGACGCCGTTCCTGCAGATCGGTGCCGACATGTACTGCGACAGCGCGCTGATCGCCGATGTGCTGGAGCACCTGCAGCCCGAGCCCACGCTCTATCCCGAGCCCGAGAAAGGCATGTCGCGCATCCTCGCGCAATGGGCCGACACCACCCTGTTCTGGGCCGCGATGGCCTGGAACCTGCAGCCGCGGGGTGCGGCCGAGGTGTTCGCCAAGGCGCCGCCCGAGGCCGCCAAGATTTTCGGCGAAGACCGCGGCAAGATGAGCGCCGGCAACATGACGCGCCTGCGCCCGGCCGATGCCACCAGCGCCTACAAGTCGTACCTGCGCCGCCTGTCCGACATGCTCGACGACAAGCCTTTCCTGCTGGGCGAGGCGCCGTGCATCGCCGACTTCTCGGCCTACCACCCGCTCTGGTACACGCGCCGCATCGAGTCGGTGAGAACCATCCTCGACCTGACGCCCGCGGTGGTCGACTGGATGGACCGCATGGCCGCGATCGCCCACGGTGCGCCCGAGAAGTTCAGCGCCGACGAAGCCATCGCCGTCGCCAAGGCCGCAACGCCGCACACGCTGCTCACCGACAGCACCTTCCAGGACGACCACGGCATTCCGCTCGGAAGTGCCGTCACGGTCCGCGCCGAGAGCTTCGGCCTCGAGGAAACCCCGGGCACGCTGGTGGCGGCCACGCGCACGCACTACACGCTGGAGCGCAGCAGCGAGCGCGTGGGCACGGTGCATGTGCACTTTCCGCGCATCGGCTACGTGCTCAAGAAAGCGGAGGCCTGAAACGCGCTGGAGCGGGGCACCTTCGTGACTGCGCCGGCGCGCTTTCCGTATTTCAATAGCGCCTCCAACGTCAGAGACATTCAACGCAAGAAGGACACCGGCAAATGATTCAGGACTTCAAGGGCAAGACCGCCGTTCTCACCGGCGCAGGCTCGGGCTTCGGCCTCGAATGCGCGCGCATCGGTGCCGCCCGCGGCATGAACCTCGTGCTGGTCGACGTGCAGCAGGACGCGCTCGACAAGGCCAGGGCCGAGATGGAAGCCGCCGGCGTGCAGGTGCTGGCCCGCAAGGTCGATGTGTCCGATGCCGCACAGATGGAGGCGCTGGCCGCCGCCGTGAAGGAGCGCTTCGGTGCGCCGCACTTCGTGTTCAACAACGCCGGCGTGGGCGCGGGCGGCCTCGTGTGGGAAAACTCCGTGGCCGACTGGGAGTGGGTGCTGGGCGTCGACCTGTGGGGCGTGATCCACGGCGTGCGCCTGTTCACGCCGATGATGCTCGAAGCCGCGGCGAAAGACCCGGGCTACCGCGGCCACATCACCAACACCGCCAGCATGGCCGGGCTGCTCACGCCGCCCAACATGGGCATCTACAACGCCGCCAAGGCCGCGGTCGTGAGCCTCACCGAAACCCTGTACCAGGACCTGAACCTCGTCACCGACCAGATCGGGGCGAGCTTGCTGTGCCCGTACTTCGTGCCGACCGGCATCACCAGCAGCGAGCGCAACCGCCCGAACGCGCCCAAGGACAGCGAGCTCACCAAGAGCCAGCTCATCGGCCAGGCCATGAGCAACAAGGCGGTGAGCAGCGGCAAGATCACCGCGGCCGAAGTGGCGGCAAAAGTGTTCGACGCCATCAGCGACAACCAGTTCTACGTGTTCAGCCACCCCAAGGCGCTGGGCAATGTGCGCAGCCGCATGGAGAACATCGTGTCGGTCACGAACCCGGCGGATCCGTTCCTCGAGCGGCCCGAGATCGGGCAGAAGCTGCGCGAGCAACTGCGCGCGGCCTGACGCGGCGCCAGCGCGCTAGCCTGCGATGAACGCCCCCGCCTCCGTGGACGCAGTGCATGCCTTCAGCTCCGACGCGTCGGGGCGAACGCATTACCAACGCGCGGGTCCATCCGATGGCCCGGTGGTGGTCTTCGTGTCGGGTGCGACCTTGCCGATGGCCGTGTGGGAGCCGCTCGCCGCGAAGCTCGTCGACGCCGGATGCCACGTGCTTCGCTACGACCTGCCGGGACGCGGCCATACCCGACCGTCATCGCAGCCGGCCGATTTCCAGGCCCACCTCGACCAGCTTGAAGCGCTGCTGAACGACCTGGACATTCGCCAGCCCGTTCGACTCGTGGGGCTGGCGTCAGGCGCCCTGGTGGTTGCTGCCTATGCCAGTGCGAATCCCCACCGGGTTTCCCATGCGGCATTGATCGCACCGGACGGCGCGGCCACGCACTTCACGCCCACGGAGCGGCTGCTCGCCACCCCCGTCATTGGCGATCTGCTGTTCAGGCTCAGTGCGCGGCGCACGCTGCTTGCGCGCATTCCGCGTTACTCGTCGCGCCCACAGACCCGGGCCTTCGTGCAAGAGTTGCTGATGTATTCGGTCGGCATGCCGGGGTTTCATCGGGCCGTACTGGCAACGGTTCGCACCTTCCCCTTGCACGATGGCGAAGCGCAGTACCGCAAGCTGCGCGATGCCGGCATACCGACCTGCGTGGTCTGGGGCGCCGAAGACCTCATCACGCCAGCCGCCGCGGCGGGGGTGTTCGCCACGCTGTTCGGAGGCGATGCAGTGCATGTGCTGCAGGGGGCAGGGCATCTGCCGTTCGTCGAGGCGCCGGCCTCCGTGGGGCTGATGCTCGAACGTCATTTCACGACACGGCACCCTGGGTCCTAGGCCGCGGCCTGCCTCAACGCGACCGCCGCGAAAACCATCGAGGCCAGCGCCGCGGCAACCGTCCTCACCGTGTTCCACAGCGTCCACGTCTGGAGGTAGCTCTGCCAGAACACGTTGCCGTCGGCGGGCGATGTCGCCGCGAGCTGGTTGTTCAGCGGCACGTTGAAGACCATCGTCACGCCGAAGCAGCCGATCACATAGAGCAGGCAGGCGAGCAGGATGAGCTGCGAATCGAGCTGCGAGATCGAGAACAGCGCCCAGCCGCCGAGCACGATGCCGAGCAGGGCGCTGCCGATGAAAAGAGCCATGAAGCTGGGCGTGATCACCGTGACGTTGATCGAATTCATGGCGTTGATGCCCTCGTTGCCGGGGATGCGCCCAAGCGCCGCCATCACGAAGGAAGAGAACGCGTAGAAGATGCCCGCGACCAGTGCGCTGGACAGGGCGCCGAGCAGGGTCAGCACCGTCGAGGCCTTGCCCATCATTGCCTGGCCTCCCAGGCGCCGGTTGCGGCGGTGCGTGCGACGTAGTCGGCGAAGCTCCGCGGCGGGCGGCCCAGCGCCTGCTCGACGCCATGGGCGATGGGCGTGTTGCGGCCGTCGAGGACGGTGTTGAAAAGATAGATCACCAGCGCGACGAGGTCCGGCGGCAGGCCGGCCTCGGGCAAGGCCCGGGCATAGGCGTCTTTCGGGATGATCTGGCAGGCAATTTCGCGCTTCGTTGCCTTGCCGATCTGCGCGATGGCTTCTGCAAAGGTCAGCGCCTGCGGGCCGGTCAATTCGTAGAGCTTGCGGCTGTGGCGGCTGCCAATCAGCGCTTCGGCCGCGATGTCGGCGATGTCGTCGGCGTCGATGAAGGGCTCCGGCGCAAGCCCTTCGGGCAGGGTGACAGTGCCCGCGACGATCTCGTCGAGAAAGTAGTTCTCGCTGAAGTTCTGGAAGAACCAGCTGGCCCGCACGATGGTCCAGTCGAGCGAGGTGGCTTGCAGCGCCTTCTCGGCGTCCTGGGCTTCCGGCTCGCCCCGGCCCGACAGGAGCACGACCTTCTCGACGCCGGCTTGCGCGGCCGCATCGAAGAACGCGGTCACCGTCTCGACGGCGCCCGGCACGCACAGGTCCGGCTGGTAGGCCACGTAGACGGCGCGAACGTCCTGGAGGGCGGATTTCCAGGTCGCGGGCTCCTCCCAGTCGAAGCGCGGTTGCGCGGAGCGCGAGCCGGCGCGCACCGCGTGCCCGGCGGCGCGAAGCCGGTCCAGAACGCGTCCCCCGGTCTTGCCGTTGGCGCCGAGTACCAAAATGGGATGCGCATCATCCCGGGTGCTGCCGATTGCCATTTTCGAACTCCTTGAGATAATGTGAGAAACACTCACATAAAAAATGATAGTTACTCACATTTTGAATGTCAACCCCGGGGTGCCGCCATGAGTCGCGCTGCATCGCCGCGGTCTCGGGTTGCTGCCGCGGAGCCGCCCACGGCAAGAAAAAGCCCCATCCAGGAACGCAGCAAGGCGCGCGTGGAACGCATCCTCGAAGCGGCGGCCGAGCTGATCGTGCGAGGCGGAAGCGACCAGCTGAAGATGAGCGAGGTCGCCACCTCGGCCGGTATCTCGATCGGATCGCTCTACCAGTACTTCCCCGAAAAATCCGCGCTGATCCGCATGCTGGCGGAGCGCATCAATGCACGCAGCCGGGAGTGCATCCGGGACGGCCTCAAGGACGTGACCGACCTGGCCAGCCTGCAATCGGCATTCGCGGGGCTGGTGGACGTGTACTACGCGATCGTCAACGAGCGGCCCGTCATGCGCGACATCTGGAGCGGCATGCAGGCAGACCGGCAACTGCTGACGCTGCAGATCGCCGAGAGCCGCGTCTGCGGACAGATGCTGGCCGACGCCATGCACAAGGTGCACGGCCGTGCCAACGCGAAGCGCATCGGGCAGGCCGCCTTCCTGATCTGGGAGATGGGCGAAGCCACCATCCGACTGGCCATCGCGGTCGATCCTGCGGAAGGCGTCGCCCTGGTGGAGGCGTACAAGCGCATGGCGCTTCGGGAAATCACGACCCCTCTTGCATGAGTCCTGGCGGCCGAGTCAAGCCACGGCCTGGGACTCGATCCATTCCCACACGGCGCGGATCGCGGGTTCGTTCTCCCGCCCGCTCGCCGTCGCGAGAAAGTAGCTCCCGGTATCGAGTGCCGGCCCGAAGGGCTGCACCAGCGCACCGCTGCGCAGTTCCTCCGCCGCGAGCGTGAGGCTCAGCAGCGCGACACCATGGCCGGCCAGCGCGGCGAGCATCGCGTGCGTCTCGTCGGAGAACGACAGGCCCGCGGCCTTCGCCGACCGGCCGCGTGGCGCCGCGATGCCGGCTTCGCGGAACCAGCGCGACCACAGCGCCGGCGCGAGCGCCTGCGGTTGCCAGTCGCAGTGGATCAGCTGGTGCTTCGGCAGATCGCTCGCGCGCCGCAGGCCCAGCATCGGACTGCAAAGCGGCGCGTAGCGCTCGGGCATCAGTTCGCGCGACACCAGCCCTGGCCAGTTGCCGCTACCCGAGCGCACCGCGATGTCGGCCTCGCCGCGCGCCAGGTCGATCACCGTGTCGCCCGCATGCAGCCGCAGCTCGATGCCCGGGCAGGCCTTGCGGAACGCCTCCATGCGCGGCAGCACCCAGCGTGCCGCAAAGGCCGTGTTGGTGGTGAGCGTGACGGACTGCGAAGCCGAGGGGCGGCGCAGCCTGGCTACACCCGCTTCGAGTGCATCGAAGCCCATGCGCAGGTCGTCGAAGAGCCGCTGGCCCGCGGGCGTCAGCGCGAGCTGCCGCGTGAGCCGGCGAAACAGCGGCTGCCCCAGCGTGTCCTCCAGCGCACGCACCTGATGGCTGATGGCCGACGGCGTGACCGAGAGTTCGGCGGCTGCGCGCTGGAAGCTCCGGTGCGCGGCCGCGGCCTCGAAGGCGCGCAAGGAGAGCAGGGGCGGCAGGTGCCTTGGCGGGCGAACAGATGAGCGAGTCTCTTGCATGAAAGGAGAAATGATCGTTTGTGAAGGATCGGTCTCATCTCTAGATTCGAGACCTGTGCAGTCATTCTGACAGCGCAGCACAAAGTCAACCAACTCATCCATCCGACCCATGACCCTCCACCTGCTTCACATCGACGCCAGCGCCCGCCCGGGCCGTTCCGACACCGACCCACATGGTTCGCACACGCGCCGTCTTTCTGCGCGTTTTGTCGAGCGCTGGCGCAAGGCGCGGCCCGACGACCGCATCGACCACCTCGACGTCGGCCAGCATCCGCCGGCACACGTCAGCGGCCGCTGGATCCATGCCGCCTTCACCGCGCCGGCCGAGCGCGAACCGTGGATGGCCGAGGTGCTGGCCGAGAGCGATCGCCTGGTCGATCAGCTCGTCGCCGCAGACCTGATCGTGGTGGGCCTGCCGATGTACAACTTCAGCGTGCCGGCGCAGTTCAAGGCGTACATCGACAACATCGTGCGTGTGGGCCGCACCTTCGGCTTCGACCGTGCGCGCGGCGCGGTGCCGTACTGGCCGATGCTGGCCGATGCCGGCAAGCGCATGGTGCTGCTCGGCGCGCGCGGCGACCACGGCTACGACCCCGGTGGCCGTATCGCGCACCTGAACCACGCCGAGAACAGCGTGCGCTCGGTGTTCGGCTACATCGGCATCACCGACGTGTTCGAGGCGGCGGTCGAGTGCGACGAGTTCGGTGGGGAGCAGCTCGCGCAGTCGATGCGGAAGGCGGAGGCCGCGGTGGATCGCCTCGCAGATGAACTCAGTTTTTCGCCGAGCTAGTGCCCGGTGAGGGGGAAGGAGACGCGACACGAAGTGCGTGAGGACCGGGGGGCGTTTCTTCGGGGTTCGTGCACAGGGCACCGGGTGCTCCCCTCCGCGAATGTCCCCCGCTTCGCTCCTCCTTTATTTCGCTGCGGGGAGCACCCGGTGCCCTGTGCACGAGGGGCGCTGCTCTCGTGCTGGCCGATCAACTGCTGCGCTGAGCGATCACGCCGATGGGGTGCCTTGCGCAGCGAAATAAAGGAGGAGGCMTGCGGCCTTAGGCCGCGCCGGGGGACATTCGCGGAGCAAGGTACCCCGTCGGCGT
>NZ_JBFUHN010000137.1:0-10222 GCF_056402375.1 Variovorax sp. P4_B10
AGCACGCCCGCGTGGTTGGCCGACGAATCGGTGCCCGCCGACCAGGGCGGCAGGTCCTGTCCGTTGTAGAGCTGTTGGCTCACCACCGGCCGGTCGACGTCGCCCTCGATGAAGGACACCAGCACCTCGGAGCCGACGCGCGGCAGATGGTGCGCGCCCCAGTTCGGCCCGGCCACCGGTGCAGCCACGCGCAGCCAGACGGAGGCGGCCGCGCTGCTGTAGCGGCYGGCCGTGATCAGACTGCCCTGTCCGCCCTGGCCCGACTGTCCTGACTGCTGTTGCGCCGCGCGCTGGGCCTGCCAATGGAAGCGCACCTGCACCCGGTGGTCGCGCTGCGTGTGGACTGCTGTCGGCGCCTCGTCGTCATCGGCGCCGACCACCAGCGCCACCATGGCTTCGGGCGCGGTGGGCTTGGGTATCCAGAGCGGGGCGATCTTCGCGTCGGCGGGCTGGGCCTCGAAGCGGTTGCGGTAGCTGCCGCGTTCGATGTCGCCGGATTCGAGGACCTGGGCCGCCTGGGCGCCGAGATTATTGGCCGCCTCGTGCCTCACAGCGAGAGCAACGAAGGCCTGGCCATCCCCGTCCTGGCCGTAGCGGCTGTGCTGGCTCAGCTCGAAGCGCTGGCCCGCGGCCAGCTGGCGCACGCTGCCCTCGCCGCGGTAGCGCTTGATGCGCGATTCGTGGGCCAACAGCTGGCGCTCGGCCATGGCGGCGGCCGCCGCACTGTTGGCATAGCGCTGCGAGCCCGCGCCGTCGTGGTGTTCGAGCACGGGGATGTCGCCCAAGTCCAGTGCCGTGCTGCTCTGGCCCACGGGCGCCTGCAGGGTGCTGGCGTCCCAGGCGCTGCGGGTGGTGGCGGTGGGCGTGAGTTGGCGCTTGGCGCTCCAGTGCGTGATGCTGTCGCTGCGCTCGCTGGCGTCCACACGGTGGAAGCGGATCGGGTTCAGCGGGCAGAGCGGTGCGCTGGCCCGGGTGTCGAAGATCACGAGCTTGTGGCGTGACGGCGGGATGCCCTGGTTCGTGGCCTGACCGGCGGCGGCGCCGGACGAGGGGCCGTCGTCCTGTTCGTGGTCGAACCTGAAGCTCAGGCCCTCTTGCGCCAGCAATCGGCGCACGAAGGCAAGGTCCGACTCGCGGTATTGGACGCAGGTGGGGCGTTGCGGCAGGTCTTGCGTGAGCTCGAAGGCATAGCTGGCGCCGACGTGGTCGGCGAAGACTTCGCTGACGATGTCGCGCACGTTCTTGTTCACGTAGACAAAGGAGTCGCGGCGCAGGCCCAGGCTGGCGAACCAGGGGCGCAGGTGCAGGCGGTAGCGCGCCAGGCCGCCGTCGCCGCCAAGTGCATCGACACCGACCAGCTGGCCGTGCCAGGCACGGCTGCGGCCATTGGCCAGCAGCAGGCGCAGCGTGAGTTCTTCGCCGATGAGTGCAAAGGGCTCGAAGGCGCTGGACGTGGCGAGCACGTCGATCTCGAAGTTGAAGAGGTCGTTGACGCTCTCCAGCCCGGTGAAGCGCTCGACGACCACGGCGTCGTTGGCCACCTGGGCGGCCTCGGGTGTCTGCAGGGTGACGAGGCGGGCGTTCTGCGAGAGCTGCGCCACGTTCAGGCCGCTGACCTCCCAGCCCGAGGCCCCGAGCGTGGGCATGAATGGGGGTGACGCTGGAGATGACATGGCTGCCAATGCGTAGATGAGGACGATCCACGGGCAGCTGCGCTTATAGGGCCGATCGTCTCGGCGCGCTTCCTACCCTCCCTTCGCGGATTCTGGGATCCGCGGCGCGATGGTAGCGCAGACGCGCAGCTGTACGGCGGCATGTTCGGCGTTCCGAAGCAGACGTGTTGTCGTCTTCGCAGAGCGATGAAAACGAAATATCTAATTGACGCGCGGCGCGGGCCGCGGTGCCTAGCTCAATGACGCCATGCACGGAACGTTCGCCGAGGGTATTTTCTTCAACCCCGCACCGCGCGAAGCAGAAGGAACTGCGCCGCTCACGAACAGCCTTCGACGTAGCGAATCGAATGCGTGTAGCCGGCGTACATCTCGGTGATCCGGTCGTCCGCTTCAAATCTCATCGCATGCGAATCGGGCCGTAAGACTCCATTGTCAAAAGCACCTCTGCAGCATCGGCTTGAAGCGCGATCGAGGTCAACAAAGATCCCAGGATGTGGCGAAGTTTAGGCATGCGTTCTCGAGAGTATCGTGCCGCAGGAGCAAGGCCTGATGCCTGAGTTCAAACGCTTTTTTTGGACGGCGGCTAACGAGGCGCAATTTCGGTCAAGGCCAGCTTGATGCCGAATCCGGCGAACATGACGCCCGCAATGCGGTCCAGCCAATGCAGGCCGCGCTGCACGGCGCCGCAGTGGGCCATCCAGCCGGCAGCCAGCGCCCAGCCGCAGTTGAACGGGAGGGAGTTGAGTTTGAACAAGATGCCCAACAGCACGAAGGTCCATGCCTTGTTGGGCGCATCCGGTGCAATGAATTGCGGCACAAGGGCCAGGAAAAAGATCGCCACCTTAGGGTTTAGAACGTTGGTCCAGAAGCCCCCGAGGAACACACCCGCCAGGCCAGTGGCCGGCCGCGCCTGCGCCAGGGCGATCATCTCCGCAGTAGCCCGCGGTGCTCTGGCCAGCAGCAGTTTGGCGCCGACCCACAGCAGGTACGCTGCGCCAATCCACTTCAGCGTGGCGAAAGCGGTCGCGGACGTCGACAGCAGCGCACTCACGCCCAGCGCGGCCGCGAAGATGTGCACAAAGCCACCGGCCGTGATGCCAAGCCCCGCCACCAAACCGGCCTTGGTTCCGGACCTTAGCGAATTCGTGACGATGTACAGCACGTCCGGCCCGGGCGTGAGGTTCAACAGCCAGCCGGTGGCGATGAACAGCAACAGGTAGTGGGTGTCAGGCATGATGCGGGCGAAGCTTGAGACCGGGCCCTGCGCAGCACTGCGCTTCGCGCTCTGCGCAGGTCATGTCACAGGATGCAATACATCCGATGATCGATGCGGCCAGGGCCGTATTCGCCGTAGCCGACGGTGACCATTCCGGAAAGCCAGGCGTAGCGCTCGTCGGACGTCTCGAACCTGGGCGTTGGACGGATGTATGTTTCATCAAAGGACAGCCGCTCGCCCTTGGCCAGACGCTCACGGCCATCTGCCGGGTACCTGAGGAGGCCTTGCGAGTCATAGTGAATGAGAACGCCATCATGGGTGCGCAAGGTGGCGCGAACATCCATGCGGCTGATCCCGTCAGCACCGAGGTGGACCCAATCGCCGCCGCCCGGCAGCAATTCGCCTCGGAAGCGGGGGCCTTCGAAGCGTCCGCCCTTGACCACGAAGGTCAAGCGGGTGCCGAGGTGGGTCTTGATCACCTGGCCGAGCTCCAGGTCGATGCTGAGATCGCACAGATGCTCGACCGGCAGCGCGTTGATCAATGGTCGATCGAACAGTGGCGTCACGGGAGCGGCGGTGAAGGTTTTTGCGTTCGTCATGTTTTTTTTGCCCTCATTTCGCTTCGAGTGCTGCTTTGGCTTGAGCAAAATCGAAGAAGGTATCTTTCCTTGTGACAAGTCCAGCGCCATCCACTTCCACGACATCGAGCGCATGGAACTTTCTGGGCTCTTTTCCGGGTGGTTGGAACGTTAGATTCCAATCGAGCGTCCAGTGCTTGTCACCAAGAAGAAGGCGACGTATCTCGACGCCGAAATTGGGATAGAGCTCAAACACCCCGGCGAACTCCTTGAGCAGCGCAGCCTTGCCCCTGACCTCTCCGCTACGACCATGCGCCTGAAAGGTCGAGTCAGGCGCATGCAACGCGACAATGGCTTGGGGATCGTGCGAGAGCCATGCCGCGGCGTAGCGGTCGGCGATTGCAGCAAGATTCAGCTTTGTAGCTTCAGACATATTGAAAACCTTTCTGTATCAGTAGCTCTATTCGCGGTGCATCAGCTGATTCCGCGGCTCGCGACTGGTTGATAGGCCCTTTCGCGAACACGACAACTGTACCTATGATTATCATAGCCACATGAAATGTGAGGAAAAAAATGGCTAGAAGTGCGCCGCCATCGGTGGCACAGGACACCCTCTGCCCGGTCGCGTTGGCTCAGAAGATCGTCGGCGACCGCTGGACAGTTCTGGTGCTGCGCGAGTTGTTCCTCGGGAGCCATCGCTTCGAGGAGATTCAGGCGCAGATACAGGCCACGCCACAGATGCTGGCGGGTCGGCTGAAGAAACTCGAATCAGACGGAATGATCGAACGCCGGCCGTACAACACAAGGCCGCTGCGGAACGAGTACTACCTCACCGAGATGGGCATCGGGTTTTATCCCGTATTTTTGGCGTTTCGCGCGTGGGGTGAGACTTGGTGCAAGTCCAGGAAGCAAGAGGTGGCCATTCGCTACACGCACGTTCCGTGCGGAAAGGATCCGGGATTGGGTCCGATGTGCCAGGAATGCGGGAAAGAGATGCGCAGGGAAGAACTTTCCGCGACGCTTAGCAAGTCGTTCGACGCTGAGCGACAGGAGCGCAAGGAAGCATTCAAACGCAATCAAGTCTGACTCGCTTCCTCTAGCCCCGGCGGCCCGCTCCATTCCACAGCCATGACGTCACCAGTAATTGTTGCGCTCGACTTCGAGTCTGCATCCGATGCGGCAGCACTGGTAGAGCGCCTTGGCTTTGAAGCAGACCATTACAAGGTCGGCCTCCAGATGTTGACGGCGGCTGGCCCTGATTTGCTGCGCCACCTTGTCAGCTTGGGCAAGAGCGTGTTTCTTGACCTCAAGCTTCACGAGATTCCCAGTTCGGTCGCGGGCGCTGTCAGGGAAGCAGGAAAACTGGGCGCAACACTTGTGACGGTCCACGCTTGCGCAGGCTCGGCGGTTCTGCGAGCTGCTGTCGATGCGGCAGCATCCTTCCCACACCTCAAGATACTGGCGCTAACAGTCATCACCAGCTTGAGTGACGAAGATTTGCCCGAAATTGGCCTGGCGCCCTCGGTCGATGCGCAGGTCGAAAGGTTGGCCTTGTTGGCGAGCAAATCAGGGTGCCATGGCGTTGTTGCATCGGCCCGAGAAGCGAAAAGGTTGCGCCAGATTCTTCCTGCTGGTGCCCTCATCGTTTGTCCAGGGATTCAGCTGCTCGGTAGCGAAGGGAAAGATCAGGCGCGGGTCGCCGCCCCTGCTGCTGCAGCAGAGGCCGGAGCTTCACATGTGGTGATCGGACGGGCGATCACCGCAGCCAGCGACCCGGTGTCTGCATTCCGAAGCGCGATGGATGCATTTCTTGATGGAGCGCGAAGATAGGTCCTACTTGCGTGCGCGAGTCATCAGAGCTGCCAAGTTCGCCTTGTTGTCTATCGAGAGCTTTGCGTACACCTCGCGCAAGTAGTGCCGTACTGTGGATGGGGTCAACTCAATGATGCGGGCAATCTCCTTGTGCGTCGCCCCCTCGGCGTACAACTTCGCTACCTGATTTTCCCTTGGACTCAGACGGTCCAGCGGACTGCCCTGGCGAAGCTCGATGAGCGTGAGCAGCCCGGCAGGTGCGGCGCGCACTGCCCATGCATCGTCTCCAATCCAACGGCCCGGCGCGAAGCGCGCCCGCTCCACCGTCGCCCGCAACAGCGCAGGCAAAGCCTTTCCCCTCCAGGTCGGCCAACGCTTGGCCACCGACACAGCGAATCCGTCCTCCGCCTGGACGATCGAGCCCACCTGATCGATGAATGCCTTGTGCACGCCGTCCTGAGCCCAGTCTTCGACGGTTCGTAGCCGTCCGCGCAGGTTTTGTTTCCATGCCGCGTGCAGATGAGGGATCAAGCTCTGGTTGATGGAACGATCGTCCGGGGTGAACGGCCGCTGCCCCTGCCCTCGATAGAGCGAGACGAACATGAAAGCGTCCTTCTGGTCCGGCAGATCCACCGACAGCGACAAGACCTGGCGCAGGTCAAAACCTTCCGCGAGCCGCACAAGGCCACTGGCAGGCGGGATGGCGTCGGCGTCAAGCGTAACGTTCCGGTTCTTCACCCTCGCGACCATCGCTGTCACGCTGTCGTCGTGCTTGACCGACTCCCATGCGGTTTCGTATTCGGCTGGCAGACCCGAGCGAAAGGAGCCAAGCAACTGTGGTCCGCTCTCGGACACCGACATCACACCCCACCATGCCTTGTGTGCGCCAAGCAGATGCCGTATGCCGTCCAGTGCAAAAAACGAGTACGCCTTGGCGTCCGCCTCGCCAGCGCGCTCATAAAGCTGCAACAAATAGCTGCTCACAGCAGCGAGCCGACCGATGGCCATGTCTCCCCTCCCTTCTGATGCTGACCCCAGGCCGCCCCGTTCATTTGAACGGGGGTGTTTGGCAGGGGTCTGGGTTTGCGCGTCGAACCTAGACTTTCCCAAACACGTTGTCAAACAGGGAGACAGTCATGACTGAAGTCTGGAAGTGCTCAGCAACCGAATTGGCGCACGCGATTGCGTCCGGCAATCTTTCGTCCCGGGAGGTCGTGCAAGCGCACCTCGACCGGATTGCGACCGTCAATCCGAAACTGAATGCCATCGTGCAAACACTTCCGGACGAAGCGCTTGCCGCTGCCGATGCGGCGGACCGGGCCGTCGCATCGGGCGCTGCCCTGGGCCCTTTGCATGGGGTTCCCATCACGGTCAAGATCAACATCGACCTGAAGGGCACGCCCAGCACGTGGGGAGTTCCGGCCCTGGCAAACGCTATCGCAGCCCAGGACGCTCCGCTGATGGAACGCATGCGCGCGGCCGGCGCCATTCCGATAGGCCGCACCAACCTCCCCGACCTCGCCATGCGGGTGCACACGGACAGTTCATTGCATGGCCTGACGCGCAACCCATGGGCATTCGACCGTACTACCGCCGGCTCCAGCGGTGGCGAAGCGGCTGCGCTTGCGAGTGGCATGAGCCCGCTTGGCATCGGCAACGACATCGGCGGGTCATTGCGCAACCCTGCCAATGCGTGCGGCATTGCATCGATCAAGCCGTCTTCCGGTCGAGTAGCCGATGCGTCGCAGGCGCCGCTGGACAATCGGCCCATCGCCTGGCAACTGATGGCCGTGCACGGTCCGATGGCCCGCTCGGTAGCGGATGTACGTCTTGGATTGCAAGCCATGATGGGCGCGCACCCTCGCGATCCGCTGGCTGTCGATGTTCCGTTCGCCGGAAAGTTTCAGGATCACCTTCGCGTGGCAGTTGTTGCGAACCCACCCGGTGGCGCCTGCAATCCGGCGATCGCCCAAGCGGTGCGCAAAGCGGCGGACGCGCTCTCGAACGCAGGGTATGACGTCAAGGAAGTCGCGCCGCCTCATTACGAGGAAGTCGTACAAGCCTGGGGCCAACTTCTTATCGGCGACTACGCTGCGCTGTGGGACGAGATGGAACCCCTGATGGGGAAGGATGGAAAGGCGTTCTTCTCGGGTTGTTTTCCCCTGGTTCCGAAGGTCGAGAACGCGGCTGCAATGTCGAAGTTGTTCATGACGCGGGACACCCTCGCGCGCGCGTGGTCGATGTTCATGGACGACTATCCCTTGGTGCTCACGCCGACATGGACGCAGTTGCCCTTCACGCACGGCTACGACGCATCCTCTGCCGAAGCCATCGCTCAGACGCTGGAGATGATGCGGCCTGTGGTTCCGGCCAACCTGCTGGGTCTGCCCAGCGCATGCGTGCCCGCCGCTCGTGATCAACAGACAGGACTCCCGATTGGCGTACTGCTCACCGGGCGACGCTTCCGGGAAGACCAATGCCTGGATGCGGCCGAGACAGTAGAAGGTCTGAGGGCAGTGGTTACGCCGATCGATCCCACCTGGTAGGCCCGGGTTCGCCACCTCAGAAGCCCGGCGCCGGACGCCAATGCACGGTGTCCGGATATTCGCGAGCTTCCTTGAAGCACAGGAATATCTCCACCACAGCATCCGCCATGAACCACTCGTCGGACTTGAGTGTCAGCTTGCCCGCGCCAAATACAAGCAGGGTTCCGTCCGGAAAAGTTGGGTTCGGCTTGCCGTGGAACGCCCTCTCCCGCTTCCCGGTTGCGGCGTCGAATCTCTCCACCATGCAGGTTGCCCCGCCACCCGCAACCTGAACGTAGCTTCCGTCTTCACTCGTCAGCGATGCATACGAGTGCTTTCCTGCGCTCCGGAGTGCGAGCAGCCTCTGTCGAATCTGCGCATCTGTGGGCGCGTTGAGTTCGACAAAACTCTGACCTTCAAGGCGCATCTTGTTCATGTGGCAATAACCTCGAGTTATGCAGACTTGCATTCTGGGTCGTGGTCACGTCTTCCCCGGCTTCGCAGCGGTCGAGCATTGTCAAGCTCTCGGGCCATTGGGCAGTTTGCGGCTGACCTCGATCTGCCAGGCGATGAAGCTGTCCCGCTCGAAGCCATAGCGCTCTTGAAAGGACACGGTTTCCGAATACATGAGCTCCGCATAGGTCTGCATCAATGTGGATGCGCTCGTGTACTGAGACTTGTCGATGTATGCCTGAATCGCATGGCGATAGATGGCGTAGTCGTCGTTCGTCTTCGTGCCGCCGTACGACAACGTGAGCTGCGCGCGCGCCTGCCAGATCGGGTCATCCTGGCCCGGCGAATCTGGTTGCCCTTTCAGCCATCGCAGCGCCTTCGTCGCACGCTTGCCGAATGACGGAGGGGCAATGATGGCTCGCAGCGCAGTTGCGATGGCCTCCTCTGTCCGGCCCTGTTTCGCGTACTGCGCCCATAGCAAAGAGAGAGCATCGGTGTACTCCGGAAGCATCGCCGTCGCCTTCTCCAGGTGCAGGACGACAACCTCGGTCGATTGCGTTCGTATCGCCTCCTTGGCGGCGTCGACAAGCGCACGCGGAGAGTTGCCATCCGCAGCAAGCGATGGCGCCTCCGGGTATTCATCTTCCGCGTTGTCTCGCGCTGCGAGAAACGATGCCAGGCAGGAGAAGGTCGGCTGCAGCTCCCAACTGTCGTGCCAGGTCTCCGCGACGATGGGTTCCTTGTCCTCCAGCCCTATCGGCCAATACAGGCCGAAAGTGTCTCCGTTGCCGATCGCGCAATCGGAAAACGGCCGGAATCCCAATGGGGGGTATGGCCTCCGGTAGGTCCAATCGGAATCGAGGTTCACCTCATCAAGCCGCGGCGGGGAGAGCATTGGTTTTTCGTCCTTCTTGGGGCGCTGTGGGCATTGCTTCAGGTCCGAATGTACCGACAGATAACATCGCGAGCCATGACGCGACCGATGAAGAACCCCAACAAGACGCGAACCCTGCGGCAACTGATCCGCATCGCGCTCCGTGACTGGGGGAGCGATCGGCACTGGCGGGCAATTGTCGAGTTGCAGATGCGCGGCTCGCCGGAGACGCTTGGGCTTGCGCGATGGTTGTCGGGGATTCCGAGTTGGAGACGACGAGGCCTTGGCCTCTACATCGCATCCCAACTGCGGCAACGCAAACGCGGCGTCGAGTTCGGCAGCATCGAGTACGGACTGGACGAAACGCAAGCGCTGCTGCTTGCGGGCCTGCACGATACGCATGACGAGGTGGTTCGCGCAGCAGTCTCGGGACTGGGCCATCGGCCACATCCTGCGGCATTGGTCGAACTCGTGCGGCTGTCGACGCATCGCAATGAGTTGCTTCGATGGGACGTTGCGGTCTCGCTGGGCCGATACCCTGAACCGGTCGCCATCGAAGCGTTGCTTCGGCTCGCAAGTGACGCCGACGATCTCGTGCGCAATTGGGCTACGTTCGGTCTGGGCTCGATGCAGGACGCGGACACGCCGGAGATCCGCAAGCTTCTGTGGAAGAACCTGCAGGACCGTGATGCAGAGGTCCGCGGCGAGGCACTCGCAGGACTGGCGCGACGGGGCGATGTACCACTCAGTGCACGGAACGCTTAGCGTGGTGCAGCCTCAGCGTGAGGAAGACCGTCCGACCGAATCTGCAGCCACGGCCATCGCGTGCGATACGACGCGGCTTTCTCATTGAACAGATCGCGATGCGGCATGAGCGGGTTCATCGTCAGTACCCCGTCGTACAGCATGGAGAGGCCGTTCGGCGCATAGAGCTCGCCGGGTCGAACACCGACGCACGTAGCCGGAACAAGGAAGCGATCGATTCCGTCGCAGGCGCTGCTCAGTGCCTCGTAGGGGTGGCCGAAATACGATTCGTACCAGAGATGAACGCGCGCCTGGTTCGATGCTTCGACTGTGATGCCGAGATCACC
>NZ_JBFUHN010000138.1:0-10162 GCF_056402375.1 Variovorax sp. P4_B10
GCCTTCGCGGTAAGGCGCTTTCGCGAAGAACGCAGGCCGGCGGATCTTGCGCAGGTCGACCTGCCCCTCGGGATCGATCTTCCCCGAGGGATCGACCATGCCGGTGGAGCGGGTGGCGCGCTCCTTGTTCGGTGGCAGCCAGCGCTGCATCTGGGCGTCGATGCGCTTGAGGCAGGCCGGGTCTTCCTTGCAGGCGCGCCAGCGGGCCTTGAGCTTGTCGTCGGTGAACTCGCTGATGTGGTAGTCGCCGCCGGCGTAGCTCGCGGGTGGCTGGTTGGCTGTCAGCAGCAGCGGCACGCAGGCGGTGCCGCCCGTCGCCTGCGGCAGCAGATAGCCGGGCAGCATCGCGTTGCGGTCGGTGCCGACCCAGGCGGTGCAATCGGTGGGCGGTGGCGTGCTGTTGTCCGCCTGGCGCTTCGCATCGGTGGTGCCGGTGCAGGCCGAGAGCGCGAGCAGTGCGCCCAGGCCGAGCGCGCAGAGACCTTGTCCGAGGCGAGGCGACAGGGTGCCGGTTCTCAGCATGGGTTCGATCCGTTGGAGGTCATTCGGGCAAGGGCTCGTGCAATGAGGCCTGCGCATTCTGTGCGCTGTCCACGAGGGGGGCGCCTGGGTCAATGGCGCTTTGTCATGACGGAAGGCTCCTACCAGGTGCCTCGTCCTCGCCGAACCGAATTTGTCGATGCACAGGGATTAGTTCCTTGGGGCAACGGAGCATCGGCAACTATTCTCGACCCCCTCATGAACGCTACGCCTCTCGCCATCGACCTGCCGGACCCGTGGACCGGCTCCCTCAAGCTCGAGCAGACACCCTCCGGCGCTTACGTCGGCATGGCCAGGCTGAGCCTCGGCGGCGTTCCCCGGTGCGTGCTCGTGATCACCCCGCAGCTGTCCTGGGAGGCCGCCATGGAGCGCGCCAAGCTCCGGGCGAGCCACTTCGTCAGGGAGTGGACCGCCAGGCCCAGGGCCTGACCGCCCACCGGCCCGCGCCGCAGGACGTCGCCAACCGCCCTAAGGTCAATGCTCAGCCAGCCGGCGTCACCGTCAGGTAGAACGGCGTGAGCGTCCCCGCCACCGGCCGCAGCAGCTTGAGCAGCAACGGTCGGCCGTAGCCTTCACCCGCCAGGCGCTTGAGCAGGTCGGACAGCTGCGCGAGCGGCGTGCCGTCGCAGCCGATCAGGATGTCGCCGCTGCGCAGGCCGTCGCGCGCCGCGGCCGAACCGGCTACCACCTCGACCACCCGCAGGCCGGTGGCCACGGGCCAATCGTTCTCGCGCACCCAGCGCCGCGGCAACGCGACGGCCGCGCATTGCACGCCCAGTTTTCCGCGGCGCACCGCGCCATGGCGCATCAACTCCCCCGCCACCCAGCGCGCCGTGTCGATCGCCACCGCGAAGCTCAGGCCCTGCGCCGAGGGGATCACCGCCGTGTTCACGCCGATGACCTGGGCCGTGCTGTCCAGCAACGGCCCGCCCGAGTTGCCGGGGTTGAGCGCCACGTCGGTCTGGATCACGTCCTCGATCATCCGGCCGCCGCGCGAGGGCAGGCTGCGGCCCAGTGCGCTCACGATGCCGGCGGTGACGGTGAAGTCGAAACCCAGCGGATTGCCGACTGCAACGGCAACCTGGCCAGGCAGGAGGCCTGCCGAACTCCCGAGCGGCAGGAAGGCGCTGGGGTGCGACTCGATGCGCAGCACCGCGATGTCGGTCGATGCATCGAGCCCGACCAGGCGCGCCATGCTCTCGGTGCCGTCGGCGAAGGCGGCGCGGATATCGCTTGCGCCCTCGACCACGTGCGCATTGGTGAGCGAAAAGCCGTCGGGCGTGAAGAGGAATCCGGAGCCGCTGCCCTGTGCGCCTGCATTGCCGCGCTGCGGCGGTTTTCGGACCTTGATGTGCGCGACGGCCGCGCTGGCGGTGTGCGCCACCTGGGTGACGGTGGCGGAGTAGGAGTCGAGGAGGAAATCGTCGCGTGAGCCCATGAAGCGCCTCTTTCGGTCGGCAGGTCGTCCCAAGGAAGTGGCGGCTGTCTTGCGGCTTTTCAACCCGCCTGTTTCCGGCCGTTCAAGGACGAAGACATCGAGCTGCCCGCCGACACGGACAACGCCTCCTACGCCACCGAGGCGGAGGCGCTGCGCCATGCCGAGCAGCAGGCGATGCGCTGGGTGCACGACCGCACCGGCGCCGGGCAGGGGTAGCTTTGAGCGCCGTGCACCAGGCGTTCGAACGCGTCGCCGGTGCCCACCGCTTCGTCGAGCACATGCAGGGATGCCAACCGCCTGGGTCAGAGATCGGTGGAATCCAACAGGCGGCACATGCTTAGAACATCAAGAAAGACGCCAGCCACAAAGATTCCAATGTCGATTACAAAGTGTGCATGGTGTCCAAAACGGGTGTTCTCCGTTTGCTTTTGATGTATTGAAACTCGAGCACCCTGATCTGCTGCTGATTCGAAGATTAGTGCTTGCACTCCAAAATTAATCGTCCGAAAGACGACAAGTCTTGCGGCGAGATTGCGCCGACCGGCCCAACCCAGCAGCGTGCAACGGGACGCGAGTTTGGTGATCACCGAGCGGGGCGCGGTCAGGCTCAGACAGCGGCAGCGGCCTTCTCCTCGTTGCCACTGGGGATGCCACGTCTCCAGACGTCCCTCGACGTCCTGTGTCCGTATCCAACGGCGTCACTTGCTGACAACGAGACATGCATCACACTTTTGCTAAATGATGGGTTGCAAAAGGTAAGCCGCTTTTATTTGTGTTTAGAAAAGTGATAAGGCTCACTTTTAACGAATCCGAACATTCGGCAACAAACGTAAGATGCCCAGAACAGGGGGCATTCAGCAATAGCCAGTCCTCTGTGGGCGTTCGATCGAACTGCAACAAAAACAGGGGTTTGTTTTGAGACGTCAAGTCAATGCGGCAGCATGGGCCGCGGCTCTGTGCATAGGTACCCTGCTTCAAGGCTGCACCATCGTGCCCGGCATGGGTACCGTGGAGCCGTATCAAAGTGCAGAGGATCTGCCGCCCAAGTTCCTGTACCTCCCGGACGCAGCGCCCGAGGACCGGATCACTCCCATTACGCCGGCCCTTGTGCGCACGCTGACCAAAATGACGCCCAAGAGCGTGCCGCCAGAAGTGGGGGCACTGTTCGGCAAGTCGCAGCGTTACACCATCGGCCCCGGAGACGTCGTGGGCGTTATCGTGTATGACCACCCCGAGCTGCTGCCGAATGCCGGCGCTGTCATCTCGCAGCAGGCCGACCCCACGGGCGTGAGCGTGGCACCGGGCTTCATCGTCGACTCCTCGGGCGAGATCGCTTTTCCGTATGTTGGCCGCGTCAGGGTCGAGGGGCTCACCGAAGCCGAGGCCGGCGACCTCATCTCCAAGTTGATCGTCACGCAGGTGCGCGAGCCCGAAGTCACGGTGCGCATTCAGTCCTTTCGCAGCCGTCGTGCCTATATAGAAGGCGAGGTGCGCGTACCGGGCTCGCAGATCTTCACCGACGTGCCCATGACGCTGACCGAGGCCATCAACCGGGCCGGCGGCATCACTGCAAGCGGCAACCGCGCGGCCGTGACTCTTGTCCGCGATGGCAAGTCCATCGACATCAACCTGACGCGCCTGCGCGAAGCCGGCCGCGACGGCAACGACATTCCCCTGAAGAACGGCGAYACCATCAGCGTGGGCCACCGCGAAGACGCCAAGGTGTATGTGATGGGCGAAATCCTGCGCCCATCGGCACTGACGATGCGCGGCAACGGCCGCCTCAACCTGAATGAGGCGCTGGGCGAAGCGGGCGGCCCGGTGCTCACCACATCCAGCCCCGGCCAGATCTTCGTGATCCGCCAGGGGGCCACAGGCTTGCCCGCAATCTTCCACTTAGACGCCAAGAACCCCGCCGCGCTGGTGCTGGCTAGGCAGTTCAACCTGGAGCCCCAAGACGTGGTCTACATCGACCCGGTGCCGCTCGTGAAATGGAACCGCGTGATCAGCCTGATCTTGCCCGCTGCCCAGGTGGTGAATCTGGGTAGCGAAACGGCGGATCGGCTCCGCTGATAGCGGCCCGGTTAGTCGTGGTGAATATGTCTTGCCACAGCACACCGGCCAATTTTGTTGCTTGCCCTCCGAGTTTCCTTAAGTCGAACTCGGAGCCCCTTGCCGTCTGCGGCTTTGCCCACTTGTGGTCGGAGCGCCCTATCTGCGGGACCAGGCTCGAATGAACCCAAACGATCTAAAAATTGCCGTCATCGGCTTGGGCTACGTTGGCCTGCCTCTGGCCGTCGAATTCGGAAAGAAGCGCGATGTCGTTGGGTTTGACATCAACCCCAAGCGTATTGCCGAACTGAGGGTGGGGCGTGACCACACGCTTGAAACCACATCCGAGGAACTGAAGACGGCGAGGCAGTTGGTCTTCACCTCAGAGACGGCTGACTTGCGCGATTGCGGCGTCTTCATTGTCACGGTGCCCACTCCCATCGACAACGCCAATCGACCCGACTTGACTCCGTTGATCAAGGCTAGCGAAACCGTGGGCAAGGTCATGCCGCCCGGTGCGATCGTCATCTACGAATCTACGGTCTATCCCGGTGCTACCGAGGAGGTGTGCGTGCCGATGCTGGAAAAGTTCAGCAACGGCAAGAAATTCAACATAGATTTCTTTTGCGGCTACAGCCCGGAGCGGATCAACCCTGGTGACAAGGAACACCGCTTGCCCACTATCAAGAAGGTGACCAGCGGCAGCACGCCCGAGGTTGCAGAAGTCGTCGACCATCTGTATCGCCAGATCATCACTGCCGGTACCCACAAGGCCAGCAGCATCAAAGTGGCCGAAGCCGCGAAGGTGATCGAAAACACTCAGCGGGACGTGAACATTGCGCTCATGAACGAGTTGAGCCTGATCTTTCACAGGTTAGGCATCGACACGCTGGAGGTCTTGCAGGCCGCTGGCACCAAGTGGAACTTTCTACCCTTTCGCCCGGGACTGGTGGGCGGCCACTGCATAGGCGTTGATCCGTACTACCTGACGCACAAGGCGGTCGAAGTCGGCTATCACCCAGAAGTGATTTTGGCGGGTCGACGCATCAACGACAACATGGCTATGCATGTAGCAGACGAAGTCATCAAGCTGATGCTGCGCAAGCGCTTGCCCGTGCTGGGCAGCAGGGTCTTGGTGCTAGGTCTCACGTTCAAGGAAAACTGTCCGGACGTGCGCAACACCAAGGTGGTGAACATTGTGCGTACGCTCCAGAGCTACAACGTCCAAGTGGACGTGTTCGACCCGTGGATTGATGTGGCCGATGCCCAGCATGAATATGGACTGAAATGCTTGGGAGAAATTCCTCAACCCGGCCAATATGCCGCCGTGGTGCTGGCGGTGGGGCACCACCAGTTTGTTGCCATGGGGGAATCCGGCATCAAGGCCTTTGGGCAAGCGGGCGCTGTGCTTTTTGATGTGAAAAGCATTCTGCCATTGGGTGCCGCGGATGGCAGGCTATGACTACCCCCGTTCCTAATCAAACTGCCTACGAGCAACTGCTCGGACGCCTGACCAGCGAACGCCACACCTGGCTAGTCACCGGCGTCGCCGGCTTCATCGGCAGCAACCTTCTCGAGACACTTCTCACGCTCGACCAGCAAGTGGTCGGTTTGGATAACTTTGCCACCGGCCACCTGCGCAATCTTGGCGAGGTGCGGACTCTGGTGACCGCAGACCAATGGGCGCGGTTCACCTTCATAGAAGGCGATATCCGCAAGCTGGAGGATTGTCGCCGCGCATGCGAGGGTGTGGAGTACGTCTTGCATCAGGCCGCATTGGGCTCCGTGCCGCGCAGCCTTGCAGACCCGATCACCACCAACGCCACCAACATCGATGGCTTTCTCAATATGTTGGTGGCGGCACGCGATGCGGAAGTACGTAGCTTCACCTATGCCGCGAGCAGTTCGACATACGGCGATCACCCGGCGTTGCCGAAGGTCGAGGACGTCATTGGCAAGCCGCTGTCGCCCTATGCGGTCACCAAGTTCGTCAACGAACTCTACGCGGATGTCTTTGCGCGCAGCTACGGGTTCACGTCAATCGGTCTTCGCTACTTCAACGTGTTTGGTCCGCGCCAAGACCCTAACGGCGCCTATGCAGCCGTGATTCCGAAATGGACGGCGGCAATGATCGCCGGCGAAGACATTTTCATTAACGGAGATGGCGAAAGCAGCCGCGACTTTTGCTTCATCGCGAACGTCGTTCAGGCAAATTTGCTCGCGGCAACTACAACGGTGGCCGAGGCGCGCAATCAGATCTACAACGTTGCGGTTGGAGACCGCACCACGCTCAATCAGCTTTTCGAGTCGTTGCGCGATGTGCTGGCAGCAAACGGTTTCCCATATGAGAAAAGTCCGTCGTACCGCAACTTCCGCGCAGCCGATGTGCGGCATTCGCAGGCCGATGTGACCAAGGGCAGGCGACTCCTGGGTTACTCGCCTGCGTATCCGATTCGACGCGGAATTGCTAAGGCGATTGTTTGGTATTTAACCCGCAATAAAAACCCAGCCGGCAATGCGGTTGCGCATTAAATGCGGCGCGGGTAAATTAAAAATGTCAAACAAAGTGGTGAATACTGGGCGAGAACGGTACCGTCGCGCGGCTTCAACGGCGGCCATGAATATGGTGGCCCAAATTGTCCAGGTGGCGACCGGTCTGATCAGTGTGCCACTTGCACTGGACTATGTAGGGCCAGAACGTTTCGGCATTTGGATGACCTTGTCCACTGCGTTGGCGTTCATAACCTTTAGCGATTTCGGTGTTGGCATCGGAATGCAAGATCGCATGTCCCGACACGCGGGTAAAGGTGACTACCGGGGAGCGCGCAATGCGTTCTATAGCGCATTTACCTTGGTGGGCGTCATCGTAATTGTGGTAGAGATGATTGGCTACCTTGCGTTGCCCCAGTTGGAGCTCGCTTCGCTGTTCTCCTTGCAGAGTGCTGATGGCCAAGCTGATATTGGTCCAACAGCACTCGCTACCACCACAGTCATCGCGTTAGGACTGCTCGGCGGGCTGGTGCAGCGTGCATTTAACGCTGTCCAAGATGGATTTTGGGTCGCAGTCCTGCAGGTTGCTGCTCGATTTTTTTCGCTCGCGCTATTGTTCGTCGTCGTTCGTTTTCAACTAGGCCTACCCGCTTTGGTCTTTGTTGTAGGCGGTCTGGCAAGCTGTGTCCTACTGCTTGCAGGCATACCGCTGCTGCTTTACAGACACAAATGGTTGAGGCTGCGCCGACAAGAGATCTTSGAAGCGATCGATCTCGAGAGCGCAAAAGGCTTGTTATCGGTCGGTGCCATGGGGCTGGGTGCGTCCGTGGCGATTTATCTTGTCAACAATTCAATCCCTGTTCTTATTTCATCCAAGTACGGCGCAGAGGCTGTCGCAGACTTCGCAGTACTGATGAAGCTGCTTGCGATTCCTGGAATGCTGTTGACATATGTTTTAAGCCCGCTTTGGCCTGCAATCGCTGAGGCCAACCAAAAAAACGACGCGCGGTGGATACGAGGGGTATATCAAAAATGTTCAACCGCATGCATGGGCGTTGCAATAATTAGCAGTGCTGTAATTTTATTGAGCGCCCCCTTCATCATTAGGCATTGGACAGGCACGCCCGAAATCGTTCCTTCATCGCACCTTATCGTCGCATCGACTGTATTTATGGTGCTCGGCTTCTGGAACAGCATTGCGTCACTCATTTTAAATGGACTCTCCCGTTTCAAAGGGCAGGCTAGCTATGGCCTATTGCTAGCTGCGGGGGCTGTGCTCGCAGCCGCACTTATTCCAAACTCTTTTCCGAAAGAGTACGTGGTGTGGATGGTCAATATTGGATTCGCCTCTAGATGCATTTTGATGCAGTTCGAGATCCATGCCAGCTTCGCAGAACTCTCGCGCAAAAGTGAGATGTGTTTGCAGATCAATAGATCKAGTATCCCGTGATAGTCCCATCGCATTCAGAGCACCTGAAGAATTCATTGAGCGTTTTTACTCCGCTCAAAATTGTTGTTGCTTATATTTTTACGACAATAATTCTTCACCTATTTGGGCCTTGGACATATCAGGATGAAGCGACATTGCTTATGTTGGGATTCATGAGCTTGGCTACCGGCCTCTTTGCAATGGGATATTGGAGCATTGCAAGGCGATGGAGAAAACCATTGGTGAGAGACGATGAGGCGTCTGCGAGGAACTATAAGCGCTTTCTTCGGTTGGCGGTTTTGGGGCTTATTTTACAGATTTCCTTAATTTTGTTGGAATTTGGCGGCGACTTAATTGAGGGTGAAATTTTGTTGTCTGCATTGTTGGATCCTGGGCAGGTTTATATAAATGCACTTGCTGCTGGAAAGGAGGCGGAAATAAATATTTCATTGTCAACTCAGATTAAAACCTTGTTTTCGCCGTTATTTCTTCTTTCAAATGGGACGCTCATATTCCATTTTCGGCGCATCGGTGCGAAATGGCGAGTTTTGCTGGTTTTTGCGATTTGCCTTCAGTTGATGCACGGAATTTTAACCAGAGGCGCGCAAAAGGGTTTATTCGATACATTTATTCTGCTTGCATCTATTGGTATTTTGAAGGCCTATTTGCAAAGACGTGATTTCGTCCGCTGGCGTCGTTATGGTGTATTTCTCCTATTGTTGGTAATCGCTGTTTTTGTGTTTTTTCAAATATCTAGATTGAATGCGTACGACGCGCTCGATTACAACGGCTCGAGTCAAGCTTTTCTTGATCGGAATGGCTTGCTTTTCATGCTGTTCGGCGATTCGATCGGATTAGGGCTCTCCCTTTTTATAAGCTATATCAGTCAAGGCTACTACGGGCTTTCTCTAACGCTGCAGCTGCCATTCGAATGGTCATATGGGTTCGGCAACTCGTTTGCCTTGACGTCTTACGCCGAACAATACCTTGGAATGTCCGATGTATTTGAAAAAACTTATCCGTATCGCATGGAGTATGCGTTTAATTGGCCGGCCAAAATGTATTGGCATACTATCTTTCCATGGCTCGCGTCGGATATCACTTTCCCGGGGGTGCTAGCTCTGATGTTTTTTGTTGGCCGCGCATATGCGAGAAGTTTGATCGATGGTGTAATTTACGAGAGTCCTCTCGGAATTTGCGTGTTTTATCTTCTGACAACGTGTCTTTTATACCTTCCCGCCAATAATCAGTTGATGCAAACGCGCGAAATGATGATTGCGACCGTTGTAATCTTTATATCGTGGATTGTCTTTGGCGGGAAATTGAGGCGCGCCAGACGAGTCTCACCTTTTTTAGGCGCCTTAGCCCGTCAAACAAGAGGTATAGCGTGAATCCAATCAGTACAGAGTTTCCGAGAGTACTGGTGGTCAGCGCTGCCCCAATCAACCGCGTCGATGCGACCGGGATCACGATGTCGAATCTGTTTGCTGGGTGGCCGATTGATCGTATCGCGCAAATCTACGATTCGCCCAGCGCGCCAGATCCGGCGTATTGCACAAAGATATGGCGATTTTCGAGCAATGACATCGCCTCAGTCCGGCTGGCGAAACAGGCACTGGGGCGATTCCGAACGTCGCGCAACCGCCCAGTTGCCATCCCGGGCAATGGCCCGGTCGTCCAAGTCCAAAATTTCTCGAATGACCTTGGATTGCTTGCCGCCRTAGGCGATGTTGTTCCTTTCAGGGCGTCGCCTGCATTGCTCGAATGGGCGGATGAGTTTGCGCCGGATGTCATCTACACACTTCTCGGTGGATCACGCATCTGTGGGTTGGTAGTACAGCTTTCCAAGCGTCTCGGTAAGCCGGTGGTTCCCCATTTCATGGACGACTGGCCTAGCACTCTTTATGAGTCCCACCGCCTTCGCAAACTGTTTCGAGGTGTGATGACTCGTCGTCTCACCGAAGTCTTCCGCAGAGCTCCCATAGGGCTGGCGATTGGATCGAACATGGCTGAGGCGATGACTGCCCGATATGGAAAAAAATTCGACTATTTCATGAATTGTGTCGAATGCAGTGGCGACATATCCATGATTAAAAAATCCGACTCCAATGCAGTCCGATTCGGATATGTAGGGGGATTGCACTTGAATCGATGGCGAACCTTATTGGCACTGGCCGAGGCACTTGAAGCGATGAGCCGTTCCGGAATATCGC
>NZ_JBFUHN010000139.1:0-9668 GCF_056402375.1 Variovorax sp. P4_B10
GTACCGAAACGGTCATTCGGCCGCTTCGATTCGCCATCCCACTTGCGCTCGTCCTCGCCCCAGACGACTTTCGCCGATCCCGGCGGCACGCCGTCATGGCGCGCGAAGCCGTTGTCATCGAGCTTGCCGCGAATGACCGCACCGTTGTCGAAGATGAGCTTGTAAGCGGCCCCTTTGACGGGCTCCAGATCGTCATAGTGGTGGTTCAACTCGATGAAGTGTTGCGCTTCGTTGATCGCCCCGGTGGGCAGATGCGGCAGCTCCGCCGGATTCCCCTTCGGCCCCACAAAGCTCTTGCTCGTCCCTTTCACATCCAAGAGCCCCGGCATCTTCAGCGTGATGTTCATGCCATCGAGTTCGATGCTGGTCTGCCCGCCCTTGAGCGTGATCTTCTGCTTGGCCAGCACATGGATCTCGTCGTTGCTGCTGGTGACCGTGAAGCCTTCCTTCGCCAGCCATTCGAGTTCGTCGGTGTGCGCCTGCACGCTCACCGGCCCGTCCTGCGCGATGACCTGGATGCCGCCYTCRTGGCTGTAGAGSCCCRCGGASCGGCCAGCCGCAAAGCTCACGGTCTTGCCCGCCGCCAKGTGCGCCTGYTCCTGCGCRGTCCAGTGGATCGCCTCGCCCGCAAACACCGTGGCRCTYGCGGGCGTGGCCATGTTCARRCTCATGGCCGCRTCGAGCACCATGAGCGGCCGGGCGAAGGCRGGCACAGGGTCCTGGCCCTGCCGTGAATCCGCACCCTCCCCGCCCTTGGGCTCCCGCGCATCCTGGCCGTTGACGCTGCCGGGGTAGTGGCCGTTCTTCTTCGGATCGAGGTCGTCGATGAGCGGTTGCAGCAGCGCCGTCGCACCCAGCGCCAGCGCCTTGGCGCCGCCGGCCGCATCCGACAGGTTCTGCGCTTCGCGCAGCGCACCCGCGAGCTGGCCGCGCACGCTGGCGGTGTCCTGCACGCCGCCCGCMGCSCTCTCCTGGGCCAGYGTCGAGATCAGCAGGCCTTCGCCMGCGCGCGTGACGACCCAGGCATCGGAGCGCARCTCGGCRCCGCTGCCGCGCCASGCRCCGCGGTTGCTCTCGTCGGGCGCCTGGGCGTTGAGGTGGCCCAGRTTCAGCTGGCTCGCCGCRTGYGAGCTGGCGAGGCGGGTGCGCACCTGSCCGGGCGCGTCGTCGGCGATCCACTGGTTGTAGCCGCTGCCGTCGAGCGCGCGGCTGTGCCAGCCCGARAGCACGCCCGCGTGGTTGGCCGACGAATCGGTGCCCGCCGACCAGGGCGGCAGGTCCTGTCCGTTGTAGAGCTGYTGGCTCACCACCGGCCGGTCGAYGTCGCCCTCGATGAAGGACACCAGCACCTCGGAGCCGACGCGCGGCAGGTGGTGTGCGCCCCAGTTCGGCCCGGCCACCGGTGCGGCCACGCGCAGCCAGACCGAGGCWGCCGCGCTGCTGTGGCGCCCGGCCGTGACCAGGCTGCCCTGTCCACTCTGGCCCGATGACCCTGGTGACTGCTGTTGCGTCGCGCGCTGGGCCTGCCAGTGAAAGCGCACCTGCACGCGATGATCGCGCTGCGTGTGGACCGCGGTCGGCGCCTCGTCGTCATCGGCACCGACCACGAGCGCGACCATGGCCTCGGGCGCCGTGGGCTTGGGCCGCCAGATCGGCGCGACCTGGGCTTCGGCCGGCTGGGCCTCGAAGCTGTTGCGGTAGCTGCCCTTCTCGAGCTCGCCGGCCTCGAGCACCTGCGCGGCCTGCGCCCCGAGGTTGTTGGCGGCTTCGTGGCGCACGCGCAGCGCCAGGAATTTCTGGCCTTCGTAGCGGTCGTGCTGCGTGAGCGTGAAGCGCTCACCGGCACCGAGCTGCCGCACGCTGCCCGCGGCGCCATAGCGCTTGATGCGCGACTCGAAGGCCACGAGCTGGTTCTCGGCACGCCGCGCGGCGGCGGCGTTGTTGGCGTAGCGCTGCGCGCCCGCGCCGTCGTAGTGTTCCAGCACAGGCACATCACCCATGGCCAGCGCGCTCTGCATCGAGCCGGTGGGCGCCTGCAGCACGCTGGCATCCCATGCGTTCAACGTGACGGCATTGCTGACGACCTGGCGCTGGCTGCTCCATGCGGTGATGGCATCCTGCTGCTCGGTGGCATCGACGCGGTGGAAGCGGATCTCGGGCAATGCGCAGTCGGGCGCCTTCGCTTCGCGATCGAAGATCACCAGGCGATGGTGCGACGGCGCCGCGTTGTTCGCGTTGCTGCTGCCGCCCTCGCCGCCTTTGGTCTGCTCATGCTCGAAGCGGAAGCTCAGGCCTTCTTCCGCAAGCAGGCGCAGCACGAAGGCAAGGTCCGACTCGCGGTACTGCACGCAGGTGGGCCGCACGGGCATCTCCTGCGTGACTTCGAAGGTGAAGCTGGCGGCCGCGTGATCGGCGAACACTTCGCTCACGATGTCCTGCACGCTCTTGGCGGCATACACGAAGCTGTCGCGGCGCAAGCCGAGCGCGGCGAGCCATGGCTGCAGGTGCAGCCGGTAGCGCGCCAGGCCGCCGTCGCCACCCAGCGCATCGACGGCCGTGAGGTAGCCGTGCCAGGTGCGGAAGCTGCCGTTCGCGAGCAGCAGGCGCAGGCTGAGCTCCTCGCCGATCAGCGCGAAGGGATCGAACTCGCTCGACGTGGCGAGGGTGTCGATGGAGAAGGCGAAGAGTTCGTTGATGCCTTCGGTGGCGGTGAAGCGCTCGACCACCACGCGCTCGCCCAGCCCCTGGACGGCCTGGGCCTGCAGCGTGACGAGACGGGCACGCTGGGAGAGCTGGGCCACGTTGAGGCCGCCGAGCGAGGGCGGGGATATCAGGTCAGACGATGTCATTGCATGGTTCCATTGTTCAGCGCGGGTCCTCGTCGGACGGAAAGTCTTCGTCGCGGTAGCCCGCCTCGTAGAGGGCTCTGCCCAACTCGCTGAGTTGCATGTCGGGATCGTTGAGCCAGCCCAGCTGGCGCGTGTCGGTCTTGCCGAAGGCGCTCTTCTCCACCCAGTCTTCCATCCGGTCATCGGAGGCGCGCCACATCGCCACCTCGATCAGCACCGAAGCCAGCATGCCCCAGGGTCCCAGCAGCATGCCGAGGATGCGCCGCGAGCCGAAGGACATGAGGCCGCGGGCGACGGCCCCCACGCCGGTGGCCACCGCCTCGACGGCGATCCGGCTCGAGAGGGTTTCAATCAGCACGCCGCTCATGCGCACTGCGCCGATCACGCGTGTGCTGTAGGTCGCCGCAACATAGAGGCTGGCCACGGTTTGTGCGCTGTCGAGCCCGAGCTTGCACCACAGGAGGGTGTAGCGAAGTTCGTTCTTTTCCTGCTCCTTGCCGAGGTAGTACCAATCCACGGTGCCCGACAGCAGCGACGCCATCCCGCCGAAGACGCCGGAGCTGAAGCGGGCGGTGCGCGAGCCCCGCGAGAGGTACGTCACCGCCTCGCCCGCCGGAATCTCATTGGCCCGGGCGGCCTGCGCAGCAAGATCGAAACAGCACTGCACGATCACCGAGCTGCAGGCAAGGATCTGCCGCTTCAGCACCCACTGGTCGACGTTGGGCTTGTCGGTCATCTTGAACAGATACACCAGCCGCGCCACTTCGGCGATGCCCACGATCGCGGCAAGTCCAGCGCCGCGCGCGGTCAGCTGCTTTTGCGTATCCCGTCCCTTGGCCGTCTTGACGTCGTCCTCATGGGCGTTGTCGGGCAGCGACGCATGTTCATCGACCCTCCACCGCGCAGCGTCCTGGCGCGCCTTGCTCACCTCGGCATCGCCCGTGTTCCTGACGAGTTCATCCGCCGCTTTTTCAAGCGACGAGACGGTATTTTTCTTCAGCTCCGCCGCGATGAGATCGTCTTCGAACCAGCCCGTGAGCAGGAAGCGATAGACGATGTTGCCACCCAACCGCTCGACGCCCTTGTTGAAACCGATCCATTGGAGAAGCTTGTAGTCCCGCCCCCACCAGTGCCCCGGAACGTACTCCTTGTGGGTATAGGACGATTTGGTGCGATCGCGCAGCCCCCCGCCACCCAGCGCCTCCATCGCGTTGAAGCGTTTGGTATGAAACTCCTCGAACACCGAGCTTGGTGGCAGCGGCTTCAGCTTGTCGGAGGTGCCCGGTACCTTGAGGCCTGCCGGCCTGCTGGCCAGGATGTCTTGCAGCGCCAGGCCCATCGCACTGCGATAGAGGTTCGCCGGCAGCTTCATGTGCTGCGACCAGCGATTGATCTTGGTCTGATCGTCGAAAAGCGTGTCGCGATTCTGGTGTGCCGCGCGCAGCACGGCCATCACATCGTCTTCTTCGCTGGGCATGCCGCAGGAAAGCAGCCGCACCAGCAGATTCTTTTTGCCCGAGACTTTCAGTTCGGCCCACTCCGCATAGAGCAGCTTGCCAGGCTCCGCGGCATCGATGCCTTCGAGCAGGTCCTCGATCACTTCCGCGCAGGCCAGTGCTTCGTCATCGACGCCGCCGTCGTAGTCGTCCAGCACGGTGATGAGGCCTTCGTATTTCAGCCACTCGCTCACCAACCGGGAGCGCGCCTCCACCAGCTTCCCGCGCACGTCCAGGAAGTTCTTGTAGTTGTTGACGAACGCATCGTGGCGCGTCCAATCCACTTCCTGGTAGTAGTCCGCGGTGTCGTGAAAGTCGGTCACGGCCCACATGCGGTCGTCCAGCACCTTCGTCTGCAGCGGGCCGGGACGCTCGGCTTCTTTCAGCGCAGATCTGTCCGACTGCTGGACGGTGTAGTAGGTGTCGGTGGAGGAAGGGATGCCGAGCGACGGACTGCCGCCCATGGTGCGCGTGCCTTCGGTGATCACCGCGTCCTTGCCGAGAAAGGGGCGCCGCTCCTGGAGTTCCGAGGCACTCATCCGCTCACGGCTTTTTTCGATGACCCGCTGCCGGTACGAACCTCCGGTCTCGGTGTCGTACAGCTTCTTGCCGAGCAGCCCGCCACGCTTTGCCTCCGCCAGCGCCTCTTGCGGCGACTGGTAGATGCGGTACTCGGTCCTTGCCGGATGATGCACCGTCGTCGACGCCATCGTCGTCGGGCTCGTGGTCGTGGACTCCCATGCCGGAATGTGTATCTCCTCGACATGCGCAGTCGGACTCAGCATGCGCTGGTTCTTCTCCTGCAGCGAGATCTGCCGGTTGCTTTCCTTGTACGCCGCCATCGCCGGCAGGTCCCGGATCGCGCTGGACGCCTCGATCTCGGCGCGCCGCTGCGTCTCGTATTGCATGCGGAACTCGTGCAGTTGATTCATCGCACCAACGAGTTCGCCGGCCACGCCCAGCGGGTCGTCCAGCGCGAGCAGGATGCCCGGGTGCGGCTTGCCGCGCGCGGCAATGGGCTCGATGGTGTTCGCGAGAATGGCGCCGCGCCATTTGTCGTCGCCGCGGTCGAACGGCGCCTCGAGCGAGTTGTTGGAGTAGACGAAGGACTTCTTGTCCATCGTGAAGCCCTCCGTATCGCCCTCGCCCACCGAGTATCGGAACTGCGCCGGCCAGCACGAGCACCAGCGCCGCAACACGTCCTGGTCGTGCCGCCCGCACTCTTCAGGGTTCTTCGACGTGGCATCGCGGGAGTTCGCTGTCAGCTCGTGGTGGTAGTGCCCGGGCATGGACTGGTTGACGACGTTTTCCGTGAGCTTCGAGGCGCGCTCGTAATTCCAGAGAATGGCGTAGGGCACGTGCGGGCAGTACTCCAGCACCTTCTGCACCTCGTCCTCGTTCAGGTTGGCCCAATGCGTCCCCGAGGCGGTGGGGCCGGTCTGCCCGATGATCTGCGCCGGTCGGATCGCCGTCATGCGCGCACCGGGGTTGCGCGCCACGCGCTGGCGCGTGGCCCGGGTCCACGGGTGCTGGCTGAAGGCCACGTAGGCCTGCGCACAGTTCGCCGGGTCCGGGATGGTGATGTGGCTCAGGTTCTTCACCGAAATCGGACCGCAGCGCGAGCATGGCGCCCCACCCTCGCCCGCGGTGGAAAGCGGCGGTTTCGGTGCATCGGGACCGCTGAGCGAGAAAGTGCCCGTTTCGTTGACGGTATAGACCTCCCACTTGGTGACCTCGCCGTACACCGTCATGCGCGCCTCGGGGTAGTGCACGTACAGGTAGCCCGCGCGCATGATGCGCAGGCCCGGCTTCGCGTCGTCGCCGAAGTCTCGTCCCTCCCACGAACAACCGGCCCAGGCGGGCATCTTGAGGATGTCAGGCAGATCCTTCCAGACCGGATTGCTGCCTTCGCCGATGTCCGTGTCGACCTTGAAGCGGCTGGGCAGCAGCGTCTGTCGCACCGGCAGGATCGCCAGTCCGGTGGCACGGCATTGAGAGCAGGGAGTGTGCATGGGCGACAAGGCTCAGAGAAGTGACGAAACCGGGGCACGCGCGGATTGCGTGCCTCGCATGAACACGTCGAAAGCGGCCGCGACCTGCTCGTCGATGTCGATGGCGCCGGGCCGGCGGCGCACGGCCCGCATGGCCCGCAAGGCGGCGTCGCGCAGGGTGTCGAGGGGCGCGTGCGTTGCATCCGCATCGCCGCTGCTCTTACGCATGGCGAGTCCGTCGCGCAGCGCTGCATGGAAGGGCGCCATCGCGTCGAAATCCTCCCATTGCGCGGCCGTCAACTGAAGCGTGGCCCAGGGCGCGGTGCCGCCGGCCCCCGGGGTATGGGCCTGCGCCATGCCGTCGCGCAGCGCCATCGTTTCGCCGTCGGGCTTGAGCAGCCACCATTGCTCGCACGCACGCATCCAGCTTCGGTGCTGCACGCCGTCGAGCGTGGCCCACATCCCCCAGAGGACGGCAGGGTCGTACAGGCGCAGCAGCGCGCGTTGTCCGTCCGCGCGGCGCTGAACAAGGAGGCGTGCCATGGCCTGCGCGACGACGGCGCCGTCGCGCGCACGTACCCAGGCGCACACGCGGCGCCCCAGTCCTTGCGCAAGCTGGGCAGGATGCAGCTCGAACCTCGCGTACTCGACCGTCTCCTCCAGCAGCGCACAGCCGGCCTCGGAAGACAGATCCAGCCCCAGCCAGAGCGGATTGAACTTGGCCAGCATCTCGTAGCCGGGGATGGCCGGCTGCACGTGACTGCATGCGCGCGCCAACCAGTCGTCGGTGGTGTGGTCGCTGCCAACCGGACAGAAGGTGGGATCGACGAGCACCCACAGCGAACGCGGGCCGCCCTCGAGGATCTGGGCCAACAGGCTGTCCTTGTGCCGCAGGAGACCGGGATCGGGCATGACTGAGGCTCTCTTCTCAGAGCGCAATGGCTCCGGCCTGCGCCGCCGCAGCACTCTGGGCCTTGAGGGGGCAACCACGGTAGTCCGCCGGCGCGATCGCGTTGTCGGCCTGTGTGCCCATCGGCCCCACGAAGTTATGCATCCCCCTGAACGTCACCTTCCCCGGCGCATGGATCTTGATGCTCGCGCCTTCGAGCTTGATGTAGGCACCGGCGCTGGTCAGCAGCACATGCTGGGGCGCCTCCACCTCGACGTTCTTCGTCACGCTGGCGATCGTCACCTTCTTGTCGGCCGCGATTCTTGTGGCGCCCTTCTGGCTCTGCAGCGTCACGCTGCCGCTGGCCGCATGCAGCGCGATCCCGCGCTCCTGGTTCGGCTCGGCGCCTGCGCTCACTTTGGCGCCGAGCGTGTACAGGCTCACCCCCTTGGCCACGCTCATCGCGATCTGCCCCTGCGCGGGCAGGTCGATGTCCTGGCTCGCGACGATGGCGCTGTGCTTGCCGCTGACGACGATCGCCTCCTTCGGCGTGACGAAGCCGATGCCCATGGGGGCGCTGAACTGCAGATGCGGCTCGCTGTAGGCCGTGACGCGGCCCTGGCCGCCTTCGGTGGCCTTGATGCCGTCGCTGCTGCTGCCGCTTGCGCCGCTTGATTGCGCGGCACTGCCCTCCTGCGTCGCCCCCAGCACCTCGGCCACATGCTTCAGCGCCTCGATGGCGGGCAGCTTGTCCGGTGCTTCTTCRCCCTTGAKCTGCGCCTTCTGGGTCTGYGCRCTCTTGGCCARCGARGTSGCGAGYTCCTCGGCCTGYTKSGTCTGCTGCTGCGCCTCCCGGCTGGCCATGAAGGCRCCCTTGGCGTTCGGCTGGGCATGGGCGCTCACGAGCAGGCCTGAACCGGCACGGATGGCGCCCTGGGCGGTGGTGGCGAGTTCGGCSCCGTGGCCGCGGGCCTTGCCGCGCGCGTTGTCGTCCTGCTGCTTGTGGTGGCCCAGGTGCAGCCGGCTCTKGGCCTGCGTGGTGGCSAGGCTCGTGCTGCCCTGKCCGGGSGTGTCGTCGAASACGAGCTGGTTGTAGCCGCCGTCKCCGCTCTGGCTGGCRCTSARYTCCTGGGTCTTGAKGCCGGAGAAGACGGCGTTGTGCGCATGCTCCTTGGCSTCCTTGCCYTCSCCGGCGAACCAGGCGGGGGCGTTGCCGGTGGACTGGGCGGCACCRGCGGGCTTCTGGTTGTGCTGGGCGTCGGTCTGGCCGGCACCGTTGTAGAGGGCGGCGACGACCACGGGGCGGTCGATGTCGCCGTGGTGGAACTCGACGAGCACYTCCTGGCCGACGCGCGGCAGGCTGACCTGGCCCCAGTTGTCGCCGGCGGCGCTGGCGGCCACGCGCACCCAGGCGCCGAGGCGGTCGGCGGCGGGGGCGTTGTCCTGGCCGTCGGTGCGGGGCTGCCGGGCGCTGGCGGCGCTGCCGCGCTGCCAGTGGAACTGGACCTTGATGCGGTGGTCGCGGTCGGTGTGGATCGGTGCGTCTCCGCCCACGCCGATGACGATGGCGCTCTGGCTGCCGTGCACGCTGGGCTTGGGGTGGATGCGCCGGCCATGGCCGTCCACGCTGAGCGGGCGGTAGGGGATGGCGGCGCGCACGGTGGTGAACTCGTTGCGGTAGTGAGTGACGGTGTCGGGGCTGGCAGCGACGTTGCCGCTGGCCGTGCCGTTGCCGCTGTCGTCGGACACATCGAACGCGGTGGCGATGTCGGGCAGGCCGAGGCGTTCGCCGACGCCGGCCTTGAGCTCTTCGTCGAAGTTGTTGCGCGCGATGTGGCGCACGGCGAGCACGGCGAAGCGGCGGTCCTGTTCGCTGTCCTGGTCGTGCTGCGCGTGGCCGCTGAGGGTGAAGGTGGTGGCGGGGGCCAGGGTGCGCACGGCGCTCTGGCCATCGAAGCGCTTGTTGCGCAGCTCCAGGGCCTGCAGGGCGTTGGCCAGCAGCCGCTCGCCCTGGGCGGAGGTTTCCCAGCCGTAGGCGCCGGGGTCGTCGCTCCAGTACAGCACGCGGTGGTTGTTGGACGGCGCGCCCGATCCTGCGCCCGCTCCACGGCTTTGCTGTTGCACGGGCCTTGCGCTCACGCTCTTGTAGTCCCAGCTCTGCTGCGCGAGGCTGTTGGTCTGCAGCTGGCGGCTGCCTCGCCATTGCTGGATGGTGTCTTCGCGCTCGCTGGCATCGGCGCGGTGAAAGCGGATGGTGGGCTGCGCGTTGGCGCGGAAGGCGCCGTTGTGGTCGGCGATGACGAGGGTGTGGCTGCCGAGGGCGCCGTCCTGGCCGGTCGCATGCTCGAACCAGTGGCACAGGCCTTCTTCGGCGAGCAGCCGGGCGACGAAGTCGAAGTCGCTCTCGTGGTACTGGGTGGTGATGCCGCGCACGGGGTAGATG
>NZ_JBFUHN010000140.1:0-9604 GCF_056402375.1 Variovorax sp. P4_B10
GATCTACTGCGTCTACCAGGCCGCCGACGAGGCCCTGGTGCGCCGGCACGCAGAGCTCGGCGGCTTCCCGGCCAACCGGGTGGACCGGGTGTACAGCGTGATCGACCCGGCCACGGCCGAGTGAGGCGGGCGCGCGCTGCGAGATGTGCCACGCCGGCCTCGCGCGTCTCGCGCGAGGCCGCGAGCGCGCCCCCAAGGGCTCCGGCCAGACGATGCAAGAGCAGTAAAATTTTTTTAGTAAGGATGATATGATTTTATTAATTCATGAAAAATTCACAAGAATTCCGCCGGCAACCGGCGAGCGCAGCCCCGGCAAGAGGCAGTGAAGGGGTTCTGGCTGACATCGGTGAAGCCTTGCGGTCGCGCCGTCGGCTGTTGCATCTGAGCCTTGCCGAGGTCGCCGAGCGCAGCGAACTCAGCATCGGCTACATCTCTCTGCTCGAGAGAAATCTGGCCTCGCCTTCGCTGACCGCGCTCATGCGCGTTGGCCAGGTGCTTGGCCTGGAGCTCGACTACTTCTTCCACGCACGCAGCGCCGGCGGGCATCACTTCCCGCAGAGCGCGCGCACGCCGTTCCAGCTTCAGGCGGGCGGCATGACGTTCGACCGGATCAGCGGAGAGTTCCCCTCCAGCGTCGTGAATGCACTGGTGGTGACCATCCCACCCGGGCACAAGTCTTCGCCCGTGACCCATCCGGGTGAGGAGTTGGCGTATGTCATCAGCGGCAACCTGCGCTACACCCTGGGCGAAAGAAAACTCCACCTGAGCGAAGGCGATTCGGTCCATCTGCCTTCCGACACGGCGCACTGCTGGGAGAACCCTTTCGCCAAGGCGGCCACGGTGCTCTGGGTCGGCACTGCGCCCCTGTTCAAGGCCGGTTCGGACGATGCAGATGCCCATGAGGAACTGCAGAGCCATGGTTCGCCGACGAGGCTGTCTTCCGTGCCCAAGGCCAAGGCCAAGGCCCAGCCCAAAACCAGGGCCAAACCCGAGCCCGGGGCTGCACCGAGCAAGAGAAAAAAAACCTGACCATGAGCGGCCGTGCGATTCCCGAGTTCGAAGCTACCTTTGCCTCCGTCAGCGAGCAGCTCCGGCAGCGCATCGGCCACAGGCTGCTCACCGTCAGTCGTGTCTTGCTCCATGAATCCAGCGTCGAGCGAATCTACTCGAGCCAGCCCGAAGCGTATCCGGTCCACGGCAGGAAGCCCAGGGACAAGACCGAATGGACGGCCCTGATGGAGCGCGGTGAGTGTTTCGTGGCCAACCATCCCGATCACTTCGGCCCGCACTTCTCCGACCTGCCCGCCATCGTCGAACACGGGCTCGGTGCGGTCATCAACATCCCGATCCTCGATGGTCGCCGCATGCTCGGCACCCTGAATCTGCTCGACCGGGCCGGCGCCTACCGAGGCCCTGTGCTCGAGGCTTGCCTGGCCGTGCGCGGCCAGGCAAGAAAAGGTTTCTTTCAGCACGAGCAATGGATCGCGCAGCGATCCGCCWGATCCGCATCCCGTCTTCAACCAGGAGTGAACCTTGAGTCCTCGAATCTGCGTCGCCGTGATCGGCACTCTTCTCTCGCTGTCCGCGTTGGCCGCCACGCCGAAAGATACCTTGGTGGTGGCCAAGAACATCGATGACATCGTCAGCCTCGATCCGGCCGAGGCCTTCGAGTTTTCCGGGGGCGAAGTGGTGGCGAATATCTACGAGCCGCTGGTGCGCTACGACCCCAAGGACCCGACCCGGCTGAAGCCGGCATTGGCCGTCACCTGGAAGCCCGCGGCCGACGGAAAGAGCATCGAGTTCTCGCTGCGCAACAACGCGGTGTTCGAAAGCGGCAACCCGGTGCGCCCGGAGGATGTGCTGTTCTCGTACCGGCGCGTGCTGCGGTTGAACAAGGCGCCGGCTTTCATCCTGAGCCAGTTGGGGTGGACCCCCGACAACATCGAGCAGATGGTGCGCAAGACCTCGGCGAGCACCCTTGTGCTCGGCTGGTCCGGCGAATTCGGCCCGGCCTATGTGCTGAACGTGCTGGCGGCCCGGCCCGGCGCCATCGTCGATGAGAAGCTCGTGCTGCAGAACGAAAAGGCCGGCGACCTGGGCAACCTGTGGCTGACCCGCAATTCCGCCGGCAGCGGGCCCTACAAGTTGAAGCTCTACAAGCCCAAGGAAGTGCTGCTGCTGGAGGCGAACAAGCAGGCCGCCAACCCGCCGAAGACCGGCAACGTGCTGATCAAGAGCGTTGCCGAGCCTGCAACGCAGCGCCTGTTGATCGAGTCCGGCGATGCGGACATCGTGCGCGATCTCGGCTCCGACCAGATCGACGCGCTGAAGGCCCGCACCGACATCCGGCTCGAAGACTTCCCCGCGGCCGCCGTGCACTTCATCGGCCTCAACCTCAAGAACGAAAAGCTGCGCAATCCCGCGATCTGGGAAGCGATGCGCTACCTGGTGGACTACGACGGCATCTCCGGGCAATTGCTCAAGGGGCAGATGCGCACGCACCAGGCCTTCCTGCCGGTCGGCTTCGCAGGTGCGTTGACCGCGACGCCCTACAAGCTCGACCCGGAGCGCGCCAAGGCCATCCTCGCCAAGGCGGGCATCAACGGCCTGGAGATCGACATGGACGTGATCAACAGTCCGCGCTTCGTGGACATGGCGCAATCGATGCAGGCCAGCATGGCCAAGGCGGGCATCAAGCTCAATCTGCTGCCCGGCACCGGCAGCCAGGTGATCACGCGCTACCGCGCCCGCAAGCACGAGGCCATCCTGCTGTACTGGGGGCCCGATTTCTTCGACCCGCATTCCAACGCCAAATCGTTTGCCTACAACGTGGACAACAGCGACGGCGCCTATCAGAGCACCACGACCTGGCGCAATTCATGGTTGATTCCGGAGCTGTCGGTCAAGACCCTGGCGGCACTGAAAGAAGCCGATCCGGCCAAGCGGGCGAGCGCCTATCAAAACCTGCAGAAGGAAGTGCAGGCCAAGTCGCCTTTCATCATCACCTTTCAGGAGCAGAACCGCGTGGCGCTGCGCAGCAACGTCAAGGGCTACGTGCAAGGCTCCGTGGCCGACCTGGTTCAGTACGACGGCGTCACCAAGTAAGACAGCCTCATGCGCAAGCACGCCGTACCGGCCGCACTGCTGCGGTCGGGCCTTTCCTTCGCCCTGATGCTGTTGGTCCTGCTGCTGGTCACTTTCCTGATCGGCAAGGCGGCCCCCATCGATCCCGTGCTTCAGGTCGTCGGCGACCGTGCGTCGCCCGAGGCCTACCAGCAGGCCCGACACAATCTGGGGCTCGACCGGCCGATCCACATGCAGTTCGTCCACTACGTGGCGAACGCGGTGCGCGGCGATCTGGGCCGCTCCACATCAACGGGCCGCTCGGTGGTGGAAGACCTGCGCCAGTATTTTCCCGCCACGCTCGAACTGGCGACCCTCGGCATCGCGCTGGGCGTGCTGTTCGGCGTGCCGCTGGGCATGCTGGCGGCGCACCAGCACAACCGGTGGATCGACCAGCTGCTGCGCCTGGTCGGGTTGCTGGGCTACTCGGTGCCGGTGTTCTGGCTCGGCCTGGTCGGGCTGCTGGTGTTCTACGCCAAGCTGGGCTGGGTGGGCGGCCCCGGTCGGCTCGACGATGTCTACCAGTACACCGTCGACAGCTGGAGCAACCTGGTGCTGGTCGATACCCTGCGTGCCGGCAACGTGGAGGCATTTCGCAACGGACTGTCGCATTTGCTGCTGCCTGCCGCGCTGCTGGGCTACTTCTCGCTGGCCTATATCTCGCGCATGACGCGGGCTTTCTTTCTCGAAGAGTTGGGCAAGGAATATGTGCTGACGGCGCGCGTCAAGGGCGCGTCGGAATTCCAGGTGCTGGTGCGCCATGTGCTGCCGAATGTGGCGGTGCCGCTGGTCACTGTGATCGCGTTGTCGTACGCCGTGTTGCTTGAAGGCGCAGTGCTCACCGAGACGGTGTTTTCCTGGCCCGGCATCGGCCTGTATGTCACCAATGCCCTGTTCAGCGCCGACGTGTCGGCCGTGCTCGGCGGCACCTTGCTGGTGGGCCTGTGCTTCGTCGTGCTCAACACCGCCACCGACATGTTCGGTTATCTGATGGACCCGAGGGCCAGGACATGATGCTTCTTCGACAGGAATGGTGGCTGAGCGAGGCGCCCGCATCGGCGTTCCAGGCACGCTGCGGGCGCTGGTACCGCGTGGGGCTGCGCACGGTGCGAAGCCCGGCCATGGTGTTCGGCATGGTCATCCTCGCGTTGATGGTGCTGTCGGCCGTGTTCGCGCCCTGGTTGGCACCGTTCGATCCCAACGCGCAGGACATCACGCAGCGGCTGCTGCCTCCGGGCGCGGCGCATTGGCTGGGTACCGATCAGCTCGGTCGCGACCTGCTGAGCCGCGTCATCTACGGCACGCAGCCCACGCTGCTGATCGTCTCACTGGTGGCGGTGCTGTCGGCGCCCGCAGGGCTTCTGCTGGGCATGTGCGCCGGCTACTTCGGCGGCTGGATCGAAGCCGTGCTGATGCGCATCACCGACATCTTCATGGCCTTTCCGCGCCTCGTGCTGGCACTGGCGCTGGTGGCCGTGCTGGGGCCGGGCATCGTGAACGCGGTGATCGCCATCGCCATTACGGCATGGCCGCCCTATGCCCGCATCGCCCGCACCGAGACGCGCACTGTCAAGGGCAGCGATTTCATCCAGGCTGCGAGGGTGCAGGGGCTGCCCACCTCTCGCATCCTCTTCGGCCATCTGTTGCCGATCTGCCTGCCATCGACGGTGATTCGCGTCACGCTGGACATGGCGGGCATCATCCTCACGGCCGCAGGCCTGGGCTTTCTCGGCCTGGGCGCGCAGCCTCCGATGTCCGAATGGGGCGCGATGATTTCCACCGGCCGCCAGTACATCTTCGACCAGTGGTGGGTGGCCGCGGTGCCTGGCGTGGCGATCCTGCTCGGCAGCCTCGCCTTCAACCTCGTGGGCGATGGGTTGCGCGACGTACTGGACCCGAAAAATGGCTGAGCTGCTGATCGAAGACCTGACCGTCACATACCCGACGGCGACGGGCCCGGTGGATGTCGTGAAGTCGCTCTCGCTGCACATGGGCGCCGAGCGCATCGGCATCGTGGGCGAATCCGGCTCGGGCAAGTCGATGACCGCGCGTGCCGTGCTGGGCCTGGTGCGCTCTCCCGGAAAGACCACAGCCGGCCGCATGGTCTACGACGGCATCGACCTGACACGGCAGGACCCCACCGGATGGCGCGGCATTCGCGGGCGCCGTATCGGCATGGTGCTGCAAGACCCGAAGTTCTCGCTGAATCCGGTGCTGCGCATCGGCAAGCAGATTGCCGAGGCCGGTTTGCTGCATGGCGTGTTCAAGTCCGGCCAGGCGCGTGCCCGGGTACTCGAGATGCTGGAAACCGTCGGCGTGGACCAGCCCGGGCGCGTGTACGACGCCTACCCGCATCAGCTTTCCGGCGGCATCGGCCAGCGCGTCATGATCGCTGCAATGATGATCGCGGAGCCTGGCCTCCTCATCGCCGACGAGCCCACTTCGGCGCTCGACGTGATGGTGCGCGGACAGGTGCTGGAGATGATGGACCGCGAGATCCGCAAGCGCGGCATGGGCCTGCTGATGATCAGCCACGACCTGAAGATGGTGGCGCACTTCTGCGACCGCGTGCTGGTCATGTACCGGGGCCAGGTGCTGGAGTCGTGCGCGGCCAAGGACCTGTTCCAGTCGCAGCACCCCTACACCCGCGGCCTGCTCAACTGTCTGCCCACCGGCCAGAATCCCGGGCAGGCATTGCCCACCATCGATCGAAAGCTCATCCAGAAAACGGCGGCACACCATGTCCAGTGAGACCAGCCTCCCAAGCTCGCGCGAAGCCGCCATCCATTGCGCGGGGCTGGATGTGTTCTACGGGCAGGGCACAGCGCGCCATCACGCGGTAAAGCAGGCCTCGTTCCATGTCTGCAAGGGCGAGTCCTTCGGCATCGTCGGCGGCTCGGGCAGCGGAAAGTCGACCATTCTGCGGGTGCTGGCGGGGCTGGACGGCGACTGGCAGGGCGACGTCTCGGTGCTGGGTCATCGGCGCCTGGCCAGCACCGCACCGCAGCGCGACTACCGCCTGAAGGTACAGATGATTTTTCAGGACCCGTTCGGTTCGCTGCATCCACGACACACCATCGACCACTGCCTGACCGAAGCGATGCGCTGCCATGGCTTCGACCGGATCGAGTCGCGCGTCGTATCTGCGCTCGACCGGGTCGGATTGGGCAGAAGCTTCCGCTTCAGGTTCCCGCATCAACTGAGCGGTGGCCAGCGTCAGCGCGTGGCCATCGCCAGGGCCCTGGTGCTGGAGCCGGAGGTGCTGCTGCTTGACGAACCCACCTCGGCCCTGGATGCTTCCATTCAGGCGGAAGTGCTGAATCTCCTTCTGGAGGTGCGCCGCGACCTGGGAACCACCTTCCTGTTCGTGAGCCACGACCTCGGCGTGATCGCCCACATGTGCGACCGTGTCGCGGTCATGCGCCAAGGCGAGGTCGTCGAGACCTTGGCGGCGGCGCGGATCACCGCGGGCGAGGTGGCGCATCCTTACACGCGCGAGCTGCTGGCGAACTGCTATGCCGCGCAGCCCGTTGAATCTGTAGCAGCTGCCTGAACGGAGCGTTACCCGATGACTGCCGAACAACACCCCCTGCACCTCACGCCCTACGAAACCGGCAACCACGACCAGACCACCACCTGGCCCGAATGCGTTGCCTTCTACGAGCGGCTGGCCGAGCGCTTTCCCATGGTGCTGCGATGGACGCAGATCGGCGTTTCGGACAATGGCATTCCGATCCACGCCGGCGTGGTGACGGCCGACGCGGTGTTCGATCGCGAGACCTTGCAGCGGCAAGGCCGGCCGGTGTTCTTCAACAACAACGGCATCCACCCCGGCGAGCCCGAAGGGATCGACGTCTGCATGGCGCTGGTGCGCGATTTCTGCACGCAGCCCGAGCGGCTGGCGGCGCTGGGCGATACGGTCTTCCTGTTCATTCCCGTCTACAACGTGGACGGCTGCCTCAACCGCCAGAACACCTCGCGCGTGAACCAGCAGGGACCCGAGTTTTTCGGCTTCAGGGGCAATGGTCGAAACCTGGACCTGAACCGCGACTTCATCAAGTGCGACAGCCTGGCCGCGCAGGTGTTCAACCGGTTCTTCACCGCGTGGGACCCGGACGTGATGGTCGACACCCACACCTCCAACGGCGCCGACTACGCCTACACGATGACGCTGATCCCGACCCAGCCCGACAAGCTGGGCGGAGGGCTCGGGCAGTTCCTGCGCAGCAGCATGCTGCCGGCCATCTACAGCGGCATGGCGCAGCGCGGCTGGCCCACCTGCCCGTACGTGAACTGCGTGGCCGAAACGCCGGACGACGGCATCGCCGACTTCCTCGATCTGCCGCGCTTTTCCACCGGCTACGCGGCCTTGCACCACACCCTCGGCTTCATGCCCGAGACCCACATGCTGAAGCCCTATGCCGATCGCGTGGCGGCGATGCGGACGCTGGTCGAGGTGGTGCTGGACTTCGCAGTTGCGCATGCGCCGCAGATTCGAACGCTGCGCCAGGAGGCCAGGGCCGGCGCTGCGCAGCAGGCGCACTGGCCGCTCTCGTGGCGTGCCGATCGCAGCCGGCCGGCCAGCTTTCGCTTCAAGGGATACAAGGCGATCCATTCGCCCAGCAGCCTGGGCAACTACCAGCGCCTGGCCTACGACCGCAGCCAGCCTTGGGAAAAAGACATTCCGTACTTCGACCGCTGCGTGGAAGACGCTGCGACAAGCGCGCCCAAGGCGTATCTCATTCCGCAGGCCTGGCGCGAAGTGATCGAGCGGTTGCAGTGGAACGGCGTGGCGCTGCGCCGGCTCGAGGAAGACCAGGTTTTCCGGGACGCACGGGTGTACCGCATCCAGCATGTGGTCTCGCGCCCCGGGCCGTACGAGGGGCACATGTTCCACGACGAAGTGGCGCTTGTCGCACGCACCGAGACCCTCCATGCGCGTGCCGGCGACGTGTGGGTGTCGCTCGACCAGCCGAAGGCCCGCTACATCGTCGAGACGCTCGAACCCGAAGCGCACGACAGCTTCTTCCGCTGGGGCTTCTTCAACAGCGTGCTCGAGAAGAAGGAGGCTTTTTCGGCCTACGTCTTCGAAGACACGGCCTGCCGCATGCTGGAGGAAGAGCCGGCGCTGAAGGCCGGCTTCGAGCAATGGAAGCAGCGCAATCCCGGCAAGCTTTCCGATCCGCAGGAAGTCCTGGGGTACCTCTTTGCGCACGGCAAGCGCCATGCGGAGCCCGAGTGGCGGCGCTATCCGGTGGCGGGGCTGACGTCGCAGGGCCTGGCCGCGCGAGCGGCTCCTTGATCATTCGGAGCGTGCAGGTCTCGCCGCCTTCGGCCGCGACGACGGCTCCCACGAGTCGGGCGTGGTTGCCACCAACTGCTTGAAGTTCTTCCACGGCCTCGCGCCGGGCGCGGTGCGCCCGCCCACCACGACGACCTTGGCATAGGCCACCATGCGCTCGCGCAGGTAGCGTTGGTCGGACTCGGGCCAGGTCTCGATCGAATGCGGCCCGCGCGCCAGCACGATCTCCTTCACGCCGCGGATGCGGTTGTAGGCGGCGACGGTGCCCTCGAGCGTTTCGGCGCGGTCCCACAGGCCCTTGCCGAAGAAGGCCGCGGGCCATCGGTCCATGCCTGCGAGCGTGGCCGAGTTCGGATAGAAGACGATGTGATGGTCCGCCGCCATGCCGCCCAGGAACAGGTTGCGGTCCGCCAGGTCGGGCGCGTCGCCCACATAGCCCGCACCGCTCGCAAAGGACGACAGCAGGATCGCGCCGCGGATGTTCTTCAGCCCCCTGGGGGGCGCGCAGTTGACGTCCGGCAGGTCGAAGCTGCATGAGGCGACGTAGTTGCTGGTCATCGCCCACGCGGTCGACATCGAGCCGCGCGAGTAGCCGCCGAGCACGAGAGGAATCTCGCTGGCCTTCATGCCTGCCAGCAGGCGGCCGGCGGCCGCGTTGCCTTCGAGCACTTCGCCCGAGGGCGTGAGCATGCGCAGGCCGCGGCCGTTTTCCAGCTGCCCGAGCACGCGGAACACGTCCTCGCCTTGCGCCAGCGTGTTGGTGTCGCTGAACCCGCCCGAGAGGCCTTCGCCGCGCCGGTCGTAGGCCAGCACGTCGAAGCCTGCCTGGTTCAGTGCATGCAGGTTCTCGCGCCACCAGCGCTGGCCCATGGTCTCGGTGGTGGCGTTGGGGAACGGGAGCGCCGTGGTCTTGCCCGTTGTCTCGTCGACGCGGTAGGACACCTCGTCCGGATGCTGGATGGCCGTGAGCTGCCCGCCGCCGCCCGGCGCCATGATCGCGAGCGCGCGCACCTTGCGGCCCTTGCCGTCGTCCACGCCGGCGCCTTCGAGGTACCAGCCGCGCAGCTTGATCGGCTCGGTCTTCTTCAGGTCGATGCGCTCGAAGGCATCGGGAGGCACGGTGAATTCCACCGTGTAGGCCCGGCTCTCGGCTTCGGCGATGCCTTCGCGGTAAGGCGC
>NZ_JBFUHN010000141.1:0-9232 GCF_056402375.1 Variovorax sp. P4_B10
GCGCACGAGGGCACGCTGTGGGTTYGCGGCCGATCAACCAGTGCKCTGAGCGATCACGCCGATGGTGTGCTCTGCGCAGCGAAATAAAGGAGGAGGCATGCGGCCCTAGGCCGCGCCGGGGGACATTCGCGGAGCAGAGCACACCGTCGGCGTGATCGCGCCCCGAACTTTCACCGCTTCAGGCATGGGCCTTCTCCAGGCACGCCTGAAACGCCAGCACAGCCCGTGACGGCTTCGGCGACCGCCGCAGCAAGCTCACGAACCGGCACGCATAGTTGAACCGCGCCGGCAGCACGGCCTTCATCAGCCCGCGCTGCTCGAACACCTGCGCGTAGTGGTCCGGCAGAAAACCCAGGAAGCGCCCCGAAAGAATCAGCGTCGCAATCGCCTCCTGGTCGAAGCCCGTCGCCTTGCGCGACAACCTCGCGCGGTGGCTCAGCTCCATGTTCGGCGAGTGATACCCCAACCCCGCGAAATGGTGTTCGCCCAGCTTGGACCAGGTGAGCTTCGCGTGGGGGCTGTCAAACAGCGGATGCCCCTTGCCGCAGTACAACAGCATCGTCTCGTCGAACAGATCGGCATACACCAGGCTCTTCGAACTGCGGTGCGCCGGAATGATGCCGATCTGGAAGTTGCCCTCCAGCACGCCCTGCTCGATCGCGTTGATCGAACCCACGTGCACCGCCAGGTTCACCTCCGGCGCGATCTCGGTGAAGCGCGCGATGGCCTCGCCGATGCGCGCCTTCGGGTTGGTCGCCGTCTTGTCGAACAGCGCCACCTCCAGCTGCCCGCCCATGCGGTTGTGGATGTCGTCGATGCTGCCGCGAAAGGCATCGACCGAGGCCAGCAGCCTGAGCGTCTCGTCATAGACGCGCTGCCCCTCGGCCGTGAGCGCGAACCCGGCCCGCCCGCGCCGGCACAGCACCAGGCCGAGCCGCGTCTCCAGGTCCTTCACATGCCGGCTCACGGTAGAGGTGCCGATGTTCAGTTCCAGCTCGGCCGCCGCCATGCCCCCGCAGTCGACCACGCTCTTGAACACCTTGAGCAGGCGCAGGTCCATGTCGCTGAGCTGCCCCAATACGGCGCGGTTCCGGGTGCCCAGGGCACTGTTTTGGGTTTCCGCTTTTACTTGCATGAAGTGTCAAGTGAACATTGATATTGCGCCATTCTCCACACTGAAGGGTCTGCGAACAATCGGCACATCCCATCACCCTTCGGAGCCCGCCCTGTGCGGGAAGCGCCATGACCCTCGCAACGCCCGCCATCGAACCGACGCCCGCCCTGCGTACCGACGCCGCCTGGCTCGATGCGCACTGGATGCCCTACACCGGCAACCGCAACTTCAAGGCCGATCCGCGGATCATCGTGGAGGCCAAGGGCGCCTACTTCACCGACAACGACGGCCGCAAGATCTTCGACGGCCTCTCGGGCCTGTGGTGCTCGGGCCTCGGCCACGGCCGCCCCGAAATTACCGAAGCGGTGAGCCGCCAGATCGCCAAGCTCGACTACTCGCCCGCCTTCCAGTTCGGCCACCCGCTCTCCTTCGAGCTGGCCAACAAGATCAAGGAACTGACGCCCGCCGGCCTCGACTACGTGTTCTTCACCGGCTCGGGCTCCGAAGCCGCCGACACCTCGCTCAAGATGGCGCGCGCCTACTGGCGCACCAAGGGCCTGGCGAGCAAGACGCGCCTGATCGGCCGCGAGAAGGGCTACCACGGCGTCAATTACGGCGGCATCTCGGTGGGCGGCATCGCGGCCAACCGCAAGCTGTTCGGCCAGGGCGTGGAAGCGGACCATCTGCCGCACACGCAACTCGCAAGCAACGCCTTCACGCGCGGCATGGCCGAGAACGGCGCCGAGCTGGCCGACCGCCTGCTCGACCTGATCGCGCTGCACGACGCCTCGAACATCGCGGCCGTGATCGTCGAGCCCTTCGCGGGTTCGGCCGGCGTGGTGATTCCGCCCAAGGGCTACCTGAAGCGCCTGCGCGACATCTGCACCGCCAACAACATCCTGCTGATTTTTGACGAAGTGATCACCGGGTTCGGCCGCTGCGGCGCACTGACCGGCGCGGACGCCTTTGGCGTGACGCCCGACATCATGAACATCGCCAAGCAGGTGACCAACGGCGCGCAGCCGCTGGGCGCGGTGATCGCCAGCAAGGAGATCTACGACACCTTCATGGCCGCCGGCGGCCCCGACTACATGCTCGAGTTCCCGCACGGCTACACCTACGGCGCGCACCCGGTGGCCTGCGCCGCCGGCATCGCCGCGCTCGACGTGCTGCAGAAGGAAGACATGATCGGCCGCGTGCAAACGCTGGCGCCGCACTTCGAGAACGCCGTGCACAGCCTCAAGGGCAGCAAGCACGTCGCCGACATCCGCAACTACGGCCTCGCCGCCGGCATCACGATCGCCGCACTGCCGGGCGAGCCGGCACGCCGCCCCTACGAGATCGCGATGAACTGCTGGAAGAAGGGCTTCTACGTGCGCTACGGCGGCGACACGATCCAGCTCGCACCTCCCTTCATCACCGAGAAGGCCGAGATCGACCGCCTCGTCAACGCCTTGGCCGATGCACTCGCCGAAACCGCCTGATCCTTTTTCGAGACTTCAAGACATGCAACACGACAAGAACGTCACCGCCACCATCGGCCATTTCATCGACGGCAAGCACGTCGGCGGCGGCACCCGCCTGCAGCCGGTGTTCGACCCGGCCACCGGCTTCTCGGACAAGAGCGTCGCGCTCGCCGACAAGCTCACGGTCGAGCAGGCCATCGCCTCCGCGCAGGCCGCCTTCCCGGCCTGGCGCAACACGCCGCCGCTCAAGCGCGCCCGCGTGATGAGCAAGCTCAAGACGCTGCTCGAAGCCAATGCCGACCGCATCGCCGCGCTGATCACGGCCGAGCACGGCAAGGTGCTGTCGGACGCGCACGGCGAGCTGCAGCGCGGCATCGAGAACGTCGAATACGCGAGCTACGCGCCCGAGCTCCTCAAGGGCGAGCACAGCAAGAACGTCGGCCCCGCCATCGACTCGTGGAGCGAGTTTCAGGCGATGGGTGTCGCCGCCGGCATCACGCCGTTCAACTTCCCGGTGATGGTGCCGCTGTGGATGTGGCCGATGGCCGTGGCCTGCGGCAACACCTTCGTGTTGAAGCCGTCGGAGCGCACGCCCTCCTCCACGCTGCTGGTGGCCGAGCTCGCGCTCGAAGCCGGCCTGCCGCCGGGCGTGCTGAACGTGGTCAACGGCGACAAGGAAGCCGTCGACACGCTCCTGACCGACCCACGCGTGAAGGCCGTGAGCTTCGTGGGCTCGACGGCCATCGCCGAATACATCTACACCACCGGCTGCGCGCACGGCAAGCGCGTGCAGGCCTTGGGCGGCGCGAAGAACTTCGCCGTGGTCATGCCCGACGCCGACATCGGCAACGCCGTGAGCGCGCTGATGGGCGCGGCCTACGGCTCCTGCGGCGAGCGCTGCATGGCGATTCCGCTGGTCGTGGCCATCGGTGACGACACGGGCGACGCCGTGGTCGCAGGCCTGAAGGCCGAGATCGCGAAGATGAAGGTCGGCCCCGGCAACGACAACGGCAACGACATGGGTCCGCTGGTCACCAAGCCGCACTTCGAGAAGGTCAAGGCCTTCGTCGATGCCGGCGTGGCTGCCGGCGCCAAGCTCGTGGTCGATGGCCGCGGCGTGAAGGTCGAAGGCCACGACGGCGGCTACTACCTCGGCCCCTGCCTGTTCGACGGCGTGAAGCCCGGCATGACGATCTACCAGGAAGAAATCTTCGGTCCGGTGCTCGGTGTGGTGCGCGTGAAGACGCTCGAGGAAGCCATGGCGATGATCGACGCCCACGAGTACGGCAACGGCACCTGCCTCTTCACGCGCGACGGCGAGGCCGCGCGCTGGTTCAGCGACAACATCCAGGTCGGCATGGTCGGCATCAACGTGCCGCTGCCCGTGCCCGTGGCCTACCACTCGTTCGGCGGCTGGAAGCGCTCGCTGTTCGGCGACCTGCATGCTTACGGCCCGGATGCCGTGCGCTTCTATACCAAGCGCAAGACCATCACGCAGCGCTGGCCCTCGGCCGGCGTGCGCGAAGGCGCGGTGTTCGCATTCCCGTCGAATCGATAGACGGATAGGCCCTTGGCCTACAGGCGGCACGCCGGCCGCCTTCCAAAATCCCCGGCATGACGGTACTGCGCAGCGACATCCCCGCCCGCCTGGACTGCCTGCCGTGGTCGCGCTGGCACTGGCGTGTAGTGATCGCGCTGGGCGTGGCCTGGATCCTCGACGGTCTCGAAGTCACGCTGGTGGGCTCCATCGGCGCGGTGCTCGAACGGCCCGACACGCTCGGGCTCACCGCCGGCGAGATCGGATGGTCGGGCTCGATCTACATCGCGGGCGCAGTGATCGGCGCGCTGTTCTTCGGCCGGCTCACAGACCGGCTCGGGCGCAAGAAGCTGTTCCTGATCACGCTGGTGGTCTACACGCTCGGCACGCTGGCCACGGCCTTCTCGCCCGACTTCGCCTTCTTCGCGCTCTGCCGCTTCGTCACGGGCCTGGGCATCGGCGGCGAATACGCGGCCATCAACTCGGCCATCGACGAACTCATTCCGGCGCGGATGCGCGGCCGCGTGAACCTCGCGATCAACGGCAGCTTCTGGGTCGGTGCGGCGCTCGGCGCCGGGCTCAGCCTGGTGCTGCTCGATCCGCGCGTGATCGGCCCGGTGTGGGGCTGGCGCGCGGGCTTCGCGCTGGGCGCGGTGCTGGCGGTGGCCATCCTGCTGGTGCGGCGCCATGTGCCCGAGAGCCCACGCTGGCTCATTGCACATGGGCGCGCCGACGAGGCCATGCGCATCGTCGCGGCCATCGAGGCCGAGGTCGAGGCGCGGCACGGTCCGCTGCCTACGCCGCAAGGCTACGTCACCTACACGGCTGCGCGAAAGAGCAGCCCCTCGATGCGCGAAGTGGCGCGCGTGCTGCTGCGGCGCTATCGGGCGCGCAGCGTGGTCGCCGCGGCGCTCATGGTGTCGCAGGCTTTCTTCTACAACGCGATCTTCTTCACCTATGCGCTGGTGCTGACGCGCTTCTACGGCGTGCCCGAAGGCCGCGTGGCGCTCTACATCTTTCCGTTTGCGCTCGGCAACGTGCTGGGGCCGCTGCTGCTGGGCCCGCTGTTCGACAGCGTGGGCCGGCGCAAGATGATCGCGCTGACCTACGTGCTCGCCGGTGTCGGCCTCGCGCTCACGGGCTGGGCCTTCATGATGGGCTGGCTCGATGCGCGCAGCCAGGCGCTGTGCTGGTCGGCGGTGTTCTTCCTGGCCTCGGCGGCGGCGAGCTCGGCCTACCTGACGGTGAGCGAAGTGTTCCCGCTCGAGATGCGGGCCATGGCCATCGCGATCTTCTACGCGGTCGGCACGGGTGCAGGCGGCTTCGCGGCGCCGGTGGTGTTCGGCCTGCTGATCGAGACGGGCAGCCGCGGCGCAGTGATGGTGGGCTACGGCATCGGCGCCGCGCTGGTCATCGTCGCGGGGCTGCTGGCCTTGCGCTACGCGGCCGACGCGGAGCGCAAGTCGCTGGAAGAAGTGGCGCCGCCGCTGTCGTCCGAAGCCGGCGGCGAGCCCTGATGGCTACAGCGCACAGGTTCTGAAACCGAAGAAACCGTCGTCGCGCCCGGGCAATGCGAAGCCGCGGCGATGCGGCGAGCGCAGACGCGCACGGGTCGCGAACGATGCGCCGCGCAGCACGCGCGCCCGGCCGAACGCGGCCACGGGATCGAACTCGCCGCCGGCGCTCCACGGGTCGGCCCGGAAACCGGGCCACGGCTGCAGCGTGCCCGCCGTCCACTCATGCACATCGGCCCAGCGAAAACCGCGCCGCGCGGCCGTGTGGGCCGCAATCTCCCACTCCACCTCGGTCGCGATGCGGCGCCCCGCCCACCGCGCCCAGGCGTCGGCCTCCCACCAGCTCAGGTGCACCGCGCTGTGGTGCCCGGCCGCGCGCACCGTGGCGCCGAAGCGCTGCTGCAGCACCGAGCCGCCGGTGCCGTTGCGCGCCACACCGATCTGCTCGACATGGCGCGGTCCGCGCCGCCCCTCGGCCTGCGCGGCCAGCCAGCGCCAGCCTTCGGGGTGCCACAGTTCCTCGCGGTCGTAGCCGCCGTCGTCGACGAATTCGATGTATTGGTTCCAGGTCACGGGCTGGGCGTCGATCTCGAACTCGGGCACATCGACACGGTGCGCACCCCGCTCCTGCGCGAAGGCGAATCCGCAGCCGTCGGGCAGGCCGAGCTCCCACTGCGTGGCGGGCAGCACCAGCGGCTCGCGCGTCACGGCGATGGGCAACTGCTCGATGCCCAGGGGCAGCCCCAGGGTCTGTGCCATCACGATGAACTGCTCGCCGCGCAGATCTTCATGGAACAGCGCGAGACGGTAGAAATACAGCCCCGGGTCGGTCTCGGCCGYGTGTTCGAGCAGTTCGAGCGTGCTCTCCAGCGTTTCGAGCAGGTAAGCCTTGGTCTGGCCGATGTCCGGCAGGCCGGGCGACCAGGGTTGCTCCGGCGATCCCTGGGCCGGGTTCCACCAATCGTCGGCGTTGGGATCGATGGCGGCCAGCCGGGTCGGGCGCACCGGGCAGTCGGCACCGAAGGCGCGCTGGGTATTGCGCCCGATCCACCATTCGGCAAACCAGCCGATGTGCCCGGCCAGCCAGACCGGCGGCACCACCCCCTCGTCGTCCGTACGCGCCACCGCGAGCGCGGACGAGCCCAGCGCCTCCTCGTAGAGCGACAGCAGGTGGAGCGTGTGGTTGCGCGCGTCGATCAGGGCCAGCGACAGCAGTTCGCGGCCTGCACGGCGCATATCGGCCGAGTCGATCGATTGCGGCAGGGAAAGGGGCACAGCCATCGCCTCATTATGGTGCTCAGGGAAATCCCCCGACGCGACGGCAGCGGCCGCGCCGCATGACGGCGTTAACATCGTGGGCTTTGTGCCGATGGCCCGTGGGGCCGCACATTTTCGTCATCTGGTCGGGAGATTCCCCTTGTCCGCACTACTCAAGTTTTCGCTCTGGATGGACTGGATCAGCACGCAGCTCGGCAAGGTTGCCGCGTTCACGGTGATGGCCGCCGCGCTGATTTCCGCGGGCAACGCCTTCGTGCGCTTCGGCCTCAACAACAGCTCCAACGCCTGGCTCGAGATCCAGTGGTACCTGTTTGCCGCCACGGTCATGCTGGGCGCGCCGGTGGTGCTCAAGCTCAATGAGCATGTGCGTGTGGACATCTTCTACGGCAAGCTCAAGGGCCATGGGCCGGTCTATGTGGATCTGTTCGGACTGCTGTGTTTCCTGCTGCCGGTGATGGGCATCATCGCCTGGCTCAGCTGGCCGCTCTTCTACAGCATGCTGCTGTCCGGCGAGATGTCGAACAACTCGGGTGGCCTGATCCGCTGGCCCGCCATGATGCTGCTGCCGCTGGGCTTTGCACTGATGTTCCTGCAGGGCGTGTCGGAAGTGATCAAGCGCATCGCGTACCTGATGGGCCTGATCCAGATGGACACGCACTACGAAAAGCCGGTGCAGTGAACGTCCACCCCCTTTTCGGCTCACTGCGTGTAGCCGCACACCCCCTCGAAGAAACAACACCCGCAGCCCGGCGAAGCCGGCTCTGCGGTGTTCCCCCACGTGCTTCGCTTCGCTCGCCGCGCACAGCCAATACAGCTGAAACGAGATAACTATGCAGATGGAAAACTTTGCGCCGATCATGTTCGGCGGGCTGGTGCTGATCATGCTGATCGGCTTCCCGGTGGCGTTCTCGCTGGCCGCGCTGGGCATGGCCTCCGGCTTCTTCGCGATCCAGATGGGCTGGTTCCCGGCGGTGTTCATGGAGAATTTGCCGATCAACATCTTCGGCATCCTGTCGAACGACCTGTTGCTGGCGATCCCGTTCTTCACCTTCATGGGCGCCATCCTCGAAAAGTGCGGGCTCGCCGAAGACATGCTCGACTCGATGGGCCAGCTGTTCGGCACGGTCAAGGGCGGCCTCGGCTACTCGGTGATCATCGTGGGCTTCATCCTCGGCGCCATCACCGGCACGGTGGCGGGCCAGGTGATCGCGATGGCGCTGATCTCGCTGCCGGTGATGATCCGCTACGGCTACAACATGCGCTATGCCACCGGCGTGCTGGCGGCCTCCGGCACCATCACGCAACTGGTGCCGCCTTCGCTGGTGCTGATCGTCATGGCCGACCAGCTGGGCCGCTCGGTCGGCGACATGTACCGCGGCGCGTGGGGCCCGTCGATCCTCCAGGTGCTGATCTTTGCGGGCTACACCTTCATGCTCGGCGTCATCAAGCCGCACCACATTCCGGGCATTCCCAAGACCGCCCGCACGCTGAGCGGCGCCAAGCTGTGGGCCAAATGCCTGCGGGGCATCATTCCATCGGCGATTCTGATCTTCGCGGTGCTGGGTTCGATGGGCGGCTTGCCGGGCATCGACACCGCGATCGCCACGCCGACCGAGGCAGGTGCCATGGGCGTGGTCGGCGCGCTGATCCTGGCGGCGATCCACAAGCGGCTGACGCTGACACTGATCTGGGAAGCCATGGTCGGCACCATGCGGCTCACCGCCATGGTGGTGTTCATCCTGATCGGCGCGCGCGTGTTCTCGCTGGTGTTCCAGGGCGTGGACGGCGCCAAGTGGGTCGAGCACCTGCTGACGGGCCTGCCGGGCGGACAGATCGGCTTCCTGATCGTGGTCAACCTGTTCATCTTCTTCCTGGCTTTCTTCCTCGACTTCTTCGAGATCGCCTTCATCATCCTGCCGATGCTGGGCCCGGTGGCGGCCAAGCTCGGCATCGACCTGGTGTGGTTCGGCGTGCTGCTGTGCGTGAACATGCAGACCAGCTTCATGCATCCGCCCTTCGGCTTTGCGCTGTTCTATCTGCGAGGCATTGCAGACACGCTGTTCAAGGAGAAGCGGATCGCCAAGCCGGTGTTGTCGAACGACATCTACATGGGCGCGATCCCCTGGGTGCTGATGCAGCTGATCCTGGTCGCGATCGTGATCTTCGTGCCGCAGACGGTAACGATGTTCCTGCCCCAGGAAGAGAAGATCGACACCGACAAGGTGCAGATCGAGGTGCCGGCTGACGACATGGATTCGAATTCCGGCGCAGGCAGCAACAGCGGCAGTGGCGAGAACCCCTTTGGCGATGCACCCAAGGAAGA
>NZ_JBFUHN010000142.1:0-8799 GCF_056402375.1 Variovorax sp. P4_B10
CCTTCGCCCGCGGGGTTCTGGATGGCGGCCAGCGCTTCTTCCACCAGCTGGGCGCTGCTGAGCGACCCGGCGGCGAGGCGGCGCGCCATCTCGGCCATCGACAGCTGGCCCATCGCCTTGCCCGTCGCATCGGGCGCCTGGGCCATCGCTTTCGGCAGCACCGACAGCATGCCGACCGCCGCCGCTGCGCCGGCCGTGCGTTGAAGGAAAGTGCGGCGTTGTTGTTCTTGCTGGGTCATGGCGCTCTCCAGGTGGGCTCGGAGCAGTCTACACAGCGCATGTGGCACGACCGTAGCCAGCCGTTACAGAGCGGGGAGGGCGCTAACCTAACGCACCTCGATCAACAGGTCCGGGCGGTAGCCCTCCTGCTCGCCGTTGCGCTTGTAGCCCAGCGGGTTGGCGACCACGCGGCAGCCGTCCTTCACGTAGTCGAAAGGGCAGTGCAGGTGGCCGTGCAGCCACAGCCTGGCGGACGGCAGCAGTTCGTCGAGTGCATTGCAGAAGCCCGCCGTGCCGGGGGTCAGGCCATAGCGCGGATCGGCGCTCGCGAGGGTTGGCGCGAAGTGCGTGATGGCCACCGTGGTGCCGCCGAAAGGCTCGGCCAGCGCCTTTTGGAGCCAGGCCTGGCACAGCAGCGCTTGTTCGCGCAGCGGACCGGCCAGGAAGATCTCGCCGTTGCGCAGGGTGGCCGCCTTTTCCAGATAGAAGTCGGCCGCCCGCATCGCCTTGCCGCGTTTCTTGAGCGCCTCGGCCAGGCCGTCGGTGGGCTCGACCAGTGCGTCGAAGTCGGCCCAGAGCGTGGTGCCGACGAAACGGATGCCGTCGATGACCAGGGTCTCTCGCTCCAGCCACTGGATGTCGAGCTCGTTACAGAGTGCGTGCAGCCGCTCGTGCGTTTCGTCGAAGTCTGCACTGTCGTATTCGTGGTTGCCCGGCACGTAGATCACGGGCGTCGGCCAGCCGTTGCGGGGCGAAAAACGGCCCAGGCCGAAGTCGGTGTCGGTCAGGCGGGAGCCTTGCTGGTAGGAGCCGATGTCGCCCGCCAGCACCAGCAGATCGGCGCCCGGGATGGGGTCGGCATGGAAGCGGGGATGGGACTCCAGATGCAGGTCGGAGAGCAATTGCAGCTTCATCGTCGGGCAGTCTAGGCGAATTACCCCATGCATGAAGTGCATAAGGTTTGGCTTGTTTTCCTAGGGATAACCCTTAATCTTGGAGCATCAACCACTCCAGCGCAGCCAAAAGCAGCGCACTGTCATGTTCAGCCTCATTGCCCAAGTGGCCCGTTTCTTCCGTTCCTCCAGCGACAACGCCCCCGCCAGCCACGCGGCCGCGCTGATGGAAAGCGCCGACGTCCGCGCCGGTCGCGGAGCACACCACGCGCAGGAACTGCGCGCTGCCGCATCCGCCTGGCTCAGCGTCGTCAGGTAATTGCTCGCCCCCCAGGCTGCGCGCACTTCGTGTCGCTTCGCCTCCCCTACCGGGGGCAACACCAGCGGCCCGGCAAAGCCGGTTCTGCGGTGTTTCGCGAAGGGGGCGCGGTCTATTGGGGCACCTTCTGTCCGAGGATCGAGCCCGCGAAGGCTGCTCCGGCCGAGCGCAGCAGCGCGGTGCGCAGCCATTCGTGCGCGTGCCCGTGCTGGGCGCGCCGGTGCCAGATGGCATCCACATGCACCGGCGGCTGGTCGAAGGGCAGGTCGCGCAGCACCAGCTGGTCGTCGATGCCGGTCACCGTCACGAAGTGGCGCGGCAGCACGGTCAGCAGGTCTGAATTGGCGACCACCCGGCCCGCCGTGAAGAACTGGTTCACCGTCACCACGATGCGCCGCTCGCGCCCCATGGCGCCCAGCGTCTGGTCGATGAAGCCGTAAGGCCTCCCCGAAAAGCTCACCAGCAGGTGCCGCGCGGCGCAATAGTCGTCGAGCGTGAGCGGGGCGTTCGCAAGCGGATGGCCGCGGCGCATCACGCACACGTACTGGCCCAGATAGAGCCGCTGGGTCTCGAACGGCACCCCCACACCCGACTGCCCGCGCGCTGCCAGGCTCGCGATCACGGCGGGGAAGTAGCCGATCGCCATGTCGACCTCTTCGTTCTCCAGCATGCGGCGCGGATCGCGCGTGGTCAGCGGCAGCACGCGCAGCGAAATGGCGGGTGCCTCTTGCTCCGCAATCTGCACCAGGCCCGGGATCAGCTCGGCCGCGGTGGCATCGGCCATGGCCAGCAGGAAGGTGGTGTCGGCGGTTGCCGCGTCGAACTCGCCTGGCGCCAGCGTGTGCTGGAGCTGCCGCAAGGCATCGCGCACGGTGGGCCAGAGCGCCAGTGCCCGCGGCGTGGGTTCCACGCCTGCGCCGGCGCGGCGCACCAGCTCGTCGCCCAGCACCTCGCGCAGCCGTCGCAGCGCATTGCTCACCGCCGGCTGGGTGATCGAGAGGTTGCGGGCGGCACGCGTGAGGTTGCGCTCCGCCATCACCTCGTCAAAGACGCGAAGGAGGTTGAGGTCGAGCGTGCGAAAGTTGACATCCATCAGCGTCGTGAATGATAAACATCAGAAAGATAAAGTGGCAAAGCATTAGGGTAACCCCTAATATCACGGCATCGGCACTCGTTGCCTCTTATCCCCGGAGGGATGCACCATGACCAGCTTTGTCCACGTTGACCAACCCACTGTCCACCCCGGCGTCCGTCGCGCCGAAGTTCTTTTCGGCCAGATCCAGGCCGCACGCACCGGCGCCGAAGGCGCCCGTCCGCTGATCGCCCTGTTCATCGTCGCCATCGCCGCTGCCGTGCTGGTGGTTGCCGACACGCTCGTTTCCAACTGGAACGACGGCGCACTGCTCGCCGCATGGACCATCTTCTGCCTCGCAGCCATCGGCCTGATCGCGCTGTTCGCAGGTTCGGTTCGCAAGAGCAGCATTGCTGGCCTCTGGCGCGTGGCTTCCGAGCGCCGTGCCGCTGCCCGCGCCGATGCCCGTTTCCTCGAAACCGCGAAGAACGACCCGCGCGTGATGCAGGAACTGCAAGCCGCCGTGTGGCGCCAGCAGTCCGAAGGCACGGCAACTACCGCTGCCGTCGCCAAGATCGATGCGCTGGCCCGGATGAGCAACCGCTCGAAGGAAGCGCGCATGCCGACGCTCTACGAAGCGATGCGCCGCATGAACAGCTCGCGCTACTACTGATATTGAGCCGAGCGGAAACTCGCTTGAATATGCAGCCGCCTTCGGGCGGCTTTTTTTTGCCTGTATCGCCCTCCTGGGCGAGCGCGCGACGCTTCCCTATATAGGGGGTGGTTGGGCCTGCTTCCGCAAGGAGCGTTGACACTCAGGGACCAAGCCTTATGTCGGCCTGGGTGTGCAGGCCGAAAGCGACACTGATTGCATAAGAACAAATGCTTTCGAAGTGGCGTTGGCCTGAAAAAGCGATGTATACTCRTGGGCTCGGCTGACAACGCAGCAATGCGCTTCAAGCGGTGGTTCCCAAGGGGGCTGCGGCAAGARGGGTTGGTTGAAAAAACTTCCTTCGAAGTTGACTGGATTGCAAAAAACAGTGCATAATCGAAGGCTCCGCTGAAACAGCTTCAGCGTCTCGCAGCGACARGTTGCGGGGTGCGAAAAGAAGATGTTGAAAGCGAAAAAAGTTTGACGGTACTTAAAAAACCGTGATAGACTACAAGGCTTCGCTGATCACAGCGAGCTGAACGAAGTAAACGAAAAGTTGCTTCGGTGATCGTTAAAAATTTACAGCCGATAAGCGTGGGCGTTTGAAGGTAATTGCGTAAGTTCTTCGGAACAAGTCGCAAGACTTAAAAACGCTCATGAGATAGAAGTGAAGTTCACTTTAATTCTTTTTTTATGAGTTTTGCTTGACCGCGAGGTCAGGCGCAAAAATCAAGATCGAACTATAGAGTTTGATCCTGGCTCAGATTGAACGCTGGCGGCATGCCTTACACATGCAAGTCGAACGGCAGCACGGGAGCAATCCTGGTGGCGAGTGGCGAACGGGTGAGTAATACATCGGAACGTGCCCAATCGTGGGGGATAACGCAGCGAAAGCTGTGCTAATACCGCATAAGATCTACGGATGAAAGCAGGGGATCGCAAGACCTTGCGCGAATGGAGCGGCCGATGGCAGATTAGGTAGTTGGTGAGGTAAAGGCTCACCAAGCCTTCGATCTGTAGCTGGTCTGAGAGGACGACCAGCCACACTGGGACTGAGACACGGCCCAGACTCCTACGGGAGGCAGCAGTGGGGAATTTTGGACAATGGGCGCAAGCCTGATCCAGCCATGCCGCGTGCAGGATGAAGGCCTTCGGGTTGTAAACTGCTTTTGTACGGAACGAAACGGCCTTTTCTAATAAAGAGGGCTAATGACGGTACCGTAAGAATAAGCACCGGCTAACTACGTGCCAGCAGCCGCGGTAATACGTAGGGTGCAAGCGTTAATCGGAATTACTGGGCGTAAAGCGTGCGCAGGCGGTTATGTAAGACAGTTGTGAAATCCCCGGGCTCAACCTGGGAACTGCATCTGTGACTGCATAGCTAGAGTACGGTAGAGGGGGATGGAATTCCGCGTGTAGCAGTGAAATGCGTAGATATGCGGAGGAACACCGATGGCGAAGGCAATCCCCTGGACCTGTACTGACGCTCATGCACGAAAGCGTGGGGAGCAAACAGGATTAGATACCCTGGTAGTCCACGCCCTAAACGATGTCAACTGGTTGTTGGGTCTTCACTGACTCAGTAACGAAGCTAACGCGTGAAGTTGACCGCCTGGGGAGTAYGGCCGCAAGGTTGAAACTCAAAGGAATTGACGGGGACCCGCACAAGCGGTGGATGATGTGGTTTAATTCGATGCAACGCGAAAAACCTTACCCACCTTTGACATGTACGGAATTCGCCAGAGATGGCTTAGTGCTCGAAAGAGAACCGTAACACAGGTGCTGCATGGCTGTCGTCAGCTCGTGTCGTGAGATGTTGGGTTAAGTCCCGCAACGAGCGCAACCCTTGTCATTAGTTGCTACATTCAGTTGGGCACTCTAATGAGACTGCCGGTGACAAACCGGAGGAAGGTGGGGATGACGTCAAGTCCTCATGGCCCTTATAGGTGGGGCTACACACGTCATACAATGGCTGGTACAAAGGGTTGCCAACCCGCGAGGGGGAGCTAATCCCATAAAACCAGTCGTAGTCCGGATCGCAGTCTGCAACTCGACTGCGTGAAGTCGGAATCGCTAGTAATCGTGGATCAGAATGTCACGGTGAATACGTTCCCGGGTCTTGTACACACCGCCCGTCACACCATGGGAGCGGGTTCTGCCAGAAGTAGTTAGCTTAACCGCAAGGAGGGCGATTACCACGGCAGGGTTCGTGACTGGGGTGAAGTCGTAACAAGGTAGCCGTATCGGAAGGTGCGGCTGGATCACCTCCTTTCTGGAAACAAGCAATTTAATTTAAACGCCCACACTTATCGGTTGTTGGAAGAAGTCGAAATCTTCATTGATTCTCGATTGGGTCTGTAGCTCAGCTGGTTAGAGCACCGTCTTGATAAGGCGGGGGTCGTTGGTTCGAGCCCAACTAGACCCACCAAATCTTCTGATTTCTCGTGTGAGAGTTTTGGGGGATTAGCTCAGCTGGGAGAGCACCTGCTTTGCAAGCAGGGGGTCGTCGGTTCGATCCCGTCATCCTCCACCAATAATGCGATACTTAAATTCAACACCAAAGCGGCTTCCTGCTCAGGCATGAGGCTTCTTTGTTGTTGATCGAGATCTCTTGATCAATCGGCTGTTCTTTAAAAATTCATAGAGTCGAATCAGCGTTGCTGATGGAAACTGCACATTCGTAAAGGTTTAGTGCAGACCGTGCCATCAGCAACATAGAATTTTTGATTGCGTCAAAAGAAACTTCAATTTCGAGTCAAATCGAATTTTGAATGTAACGGCATAACGCGTCAGGTGAAAGACCTGACATATTCCTTGAGATGATTTTGTAGTTTCGCAAGAAACGTCAAAGTTATAGGGTCAAGTGAATAAGAGCACGTGGTGGATGCCTTGGCAATGATAGGCGACGAAGGACGTGATAGCCTGCGATAAGCTTCGGGGAGCTGGCAAATTAGCTTTGATCCGGAGATTTCCGAATGGGGAAACCCACCGAAAGGTATCGCATAGTGAATACATAGCTATGCGAGGCGAACCGGGTGAACTGAAACATCTCAGTAGCTCGAGGAAAAGACATCAACCGAGATTCCGAAAGTAGTGGCGAGCGAAATCGGAGAAGCCTGTTAGTGATAGCACAAGACATAACGGAACAGTTTGGAAAGACTGGCCATAGCGGGTGATAGCCCCGTACGTGAAATGACCTGTGTGGTACTGAGCTAACGACAAGTAGGGCGGGACACGAGAAATCCTGTCTGAACATGGGGGGACCATCCTCCAAGGCTAAATACTCATCATTGACCGATAGTGAACTAGTACCGTGAGGGAAAGGCGAAAAGAACCCCGGGAGGGGAGTGAAATAGATCCTGAAACCGCGTGCTTACAAAAAGTAGGAGCCTCGTAAGGGGTGACTGCGTACCTTTTGTATAATGGGTCAGCGACTTACATTCAGTGGCAAGGTTAACCGAATAGGGAAGCCGTAGAGAAATCGAGTCCGAATAGGGCGATCAGTCGCTGGGTGTAGACCCGAAACCAAGTGATCTATCCATGGCCAGGATGAAGGTGCCGTAACAGGTACTGGAGGTCCGAACCGACTAGTGTTGCAAAACTAGCGGATGAGCTGTGGATAGGGGTGAAAGGCTAAACAAACTTGGAAATAGCTGGTTCTCTCCGAAAACTATTTAGGTAGTGCCTCAAGTATTACCATCGGGGGTAGAGCACTGTTTTGGCTAGGGGGTCATGGCGACTTACCAAACCAAGGCAAACTCCGAATACCGATGAGTACAGCTTGGGAGACAGAGCACCGGGTGCTAACGTCCGGACTCAAGAGGGAAACAACCCAGACCGCCAGCTAAGGTCCCTAAAATTGGCTAAGTGGGAAACGAAGTGGGAAGGCTAAAACAGTCAGGATGTTGGCTTAGAAGCAGCCATCATTTAAAGAAAGCGTAATAGCTCACTGATCGAGTCGTCCTGCGCGGAAGATGTAACGGGGCTAAGCCAGTTACCGAAGCTGCGGATTTGCAATTTATTGCAAGTGGTAGGAGAGCGTTCTGTAAGCCTGTGAAGGTGCGTTGTAAAGCGTGCTGGAGGTATCAGAAGTGCGAATGCTGACATGAGTAGCGTTAAAGGGGGTGAAAAGCCCCCTCGCCGTAAGCGCAAGGTTTTCTACGCAACGTTCATCGGCGTAGAGTGAGTCGGCCCCTAAGGCGAGGCAGAGATGCGTAGCTGATGGGAAACAGGTCAATATTCCTGTACCGTTATATAGTGCGATGTGGGGACGGATCTTAATAGGTCATCCGGGTGTTGGATATCCCGGTTTAGTTGGATGTAGGCGTGCACTAGGCAAATCCGGTGCACATATACCGAGGCCAACGATCGAGCCAGCTTGCTGGTGAAGTGACTGAACGAGGTTCCAGGAAAAGCCACTAAGCTTCAGCTATATACGACCGTACCGCAAACCGACACTGGTGCGCGAGATGAGTATTCTAAGGCGCTTGAGAGAACTCAGGAGAAGGAACTCGGCAAATTGACACCGTAACTTCGGAAGAAGGTGTGCCCTATTAGTGTGTAGTGAACAACGAAGCATGAATGGGTTGCAAAAAATCGGTGGCTGCGACTGTTTATTAAAAACACAGCACTCTGCAAACACGAAAGTGGACGTATAGGGTGTGACGCCTGCCCGGTGCTGGAAGATTAAATGATGGGGTGCAAGCTCTTGATTGAAGTCCCAGTAAACGGCGGCCGTAACTATAACGGTCCTAAGGTAGCGAAATTCCTTGTCGGGTAAGTTCCGACCTGCACGAATGGCGTAACGATGGCCACACTGTCTCCTCCTGAGACTCAGCGAAGTTGAAATGTTTGTGATGATGCAATCTCCCCGCGGAAAGACGGAAAGACCCCATGAACCTTTACTGTAGCTTTGTATTGGACTTTGAACAGATCTGTGTAGGATAGGTGGGAGGCTTTGAAGCAGGGTCGCTAGATCTTGTGGAGCCAACGTTGAAATACCACCCTGGTGTGTTTGAGGTTCTAACCTAGGTCCATTATCTGGATCGGGGACAGTGCATGGTAGGCAGTTTGACTGGGGCGGTCTCCTCCCAAAGCGTAACGGAGGAGTTCGAAGGTACGCTAGTTACGGTCGGACATCGTGACGATAGTGCAATGGCATAAGCGTGCTTAACTGCGAGACTGACAAGTCGAGCAGATGCGAAAGCAGGACATAGTGATCCGGTGGTTCTGTATGGAAGGGCCATCGCTCAACGGATAAAAGGTACTCTGGGGATAACAGGCTGATACCGCCCAAGAGTTCATATCGACGGCGGTGTTTGGCACCTCGATGTCGGCTCATCTCATCCTGGGGCTGTAGCCGGTCCCAAGGGTATGGCTGTTCGCCATTTAAAGAGGTACGTGAGCTGGGTTTAAAACGTCGTGAGACAGTTTGGTCCCTATCTTCCGTGGGCGCTGCAGATTTGAGGAAGCCTGCTCCTAGTACGAGAGGACCGGAGTGGACACACCTCTGGTGTATCGGTTGTCACGCCAGTGGCATTGCCGAGTAGCTAAGTGTGGAAGAGATAACCGCTGAAAGCATCTAAGCGGGAAACTCGTTTCAAGATGAGATCTGCCGGGGCCTTGAGCCCCCTAAAGAGTCGTT
>NZ_JBFUHN010000143.1:0-8426 GCF_056402375.1 Variovorax sp. P4_B10
ACTTCGGCGTGTCCGAGCGGGAGGCGACGGCGATCGACCCGCAGCAGCGCCTGCTGCTGGAGGTGGCGATGGAAGCGCTGGACGACGCCGGCCTGTCGCGCGCGGCGCTCTCCGGCAGCCGAACCGGCGTGTTCGTCGGCGCGTGCGTGAGCGACTACGCGCGCATGGCGCTGGCATCGGGGCGCGAACCCGATGCCTATGCCGTGGCCGGCATCGCAGACGCCATCCTCGCCAACCGGCTGTCTTACCTGCTCGACCTGGCAGGGCCGAGTCTGGCGGTGGACACCGCCTGTTCGTCCTCGCTGGTCGCGCTGCACCTGGCCTGCCAGAGCCTTCGCACCGGTGAGAGCGACACCGTGATCGTCGGCGGGGTCAACGCGCTGCTGGCGCCCGACATCGGTCGTTCGCTGGCGAAGTCCGGCATGCTGGCACCCGATGGCCGTTGCAAGACCTTTGATGCCAGCGCGAACGGCTTCGTCCGCGGTGAGGGGGCGGGCGCGCTGGTGCTGCGCCGTCTGGCCGATGCGATGGCCGCGGGCGATCGCATCCATGCCGTCGTGCGCGGCACCGCCATCAATCAGGACGGCCGCAGCAATGGTTTGACGGCACCCAATCCGCTGGCGCAGGAACAGGTGATCCGGGCGGCGCTCGACAACGCCGGCGTGGCGCCCCGGGACGTCGGCTACGTGGAGACCCATGGCACCGGGACCGCACTCGGCGACCCGATCGAGGTCCAGGCCTTGAGCGCTGTCTATGCGGTGCCGGAGCGCACCCGGGCGCTTCGGGTCGGGGCTGCCAAGGCCAACATCGGCCATCTGGAAGGCGCTTCGGGGGTGGCCGGCGTGATCAAGGCCGTGCTGTGCCTGGCACGGGCACGCATCCCGCGCCAACTTCATTTCACCAGCCCCAACCCGAACTTCGGCGCCGACTTCGCGCTGCATGTGCCGACGACCGACGAGCCGTGGACCACGGGGGAGGATGGCGGGCGCCGCCTGGCGGGTGTCAGCGCCTTCGGCTTCGGTGGTACCAATGTGCATGTGGTGCTCGAGGAGACGCCGCCAGGACTCGTACCGCAGGCCCCGGCTGCGCCGCCCGCGCCGGACGGGGTGACGGCGGATGGATCGACGGGTGCCGTGCTGCTGGCCGTCACCGCGGCCGATGCGGCCGCGCTGGCGGTCCGTGCGCGGCAAGCCGTTGCTGCATTGGAGGCCGGTGCCAACATCGCCGGATTGCAGGCCACCCTGGCACGGCGTGCCAGCCATCTGTCGCACCGTATCGCGGTGACCGGGCACGGGCGCGACGCGCTGGCCGCCGCATTGCGCATCGCGGCCGAAGGCACCACCGGGGCGGACGTGACCAGGGGCATGGCCGGCGACGGTGGGGCAGGGCCGGTGTTCGTCTTCTCCGGCCAAGGCGGTCAGTGGCCCGGCATGGGTCGGGGCTTGTTGAACCTGCCCGTCTTTCGTGCCGTCCTGACGCGTTGCGACGCGGCCCTGCAAGCCGCGGCCGGTTGGTCGCTGATCGAGGTGCTGGAAGGGCGCGACACGACCCGCGACCTCGCCGCCACGGAGGTGGCGCAGCCCGTTCTGGTGGCGGTGCAGATCGGCCTGGCGGCCCTGCTTCGAGATCTCGGCATCGAGGCATCGGCAGTCGTCGGCCACAGCGTCGGCGAGATCGCTGCCGCCGTGGTCGCCGGCGCGCTCACGGCCGAACAGGGGATGGGCATCGCAGCGACCCGGGGCCGGCTGATGGCGGGCTTGGCGGGGCAGGGGGCCATGGCGGTCGTGGACGCGTCCGCCAGCACCATCGCCGCTGCACTGGACGGCCTGGAAGTCGATATCGCCGCGTTCAACGGGCCCGCCTCGGTGGTGGTGTCCGGCCACGTCGAGGCGCTCGACGCGGCGCTTCTGCGGCTCGCGGCGCCCTATCGCCGCCTCCCCGGGGCCTATGCCTTCCATGGCCGCCAGACCGCGCCGGCAGCGGCGGCGCTGGCCGAATCGCTCACCGGGCTGGCGCCGGCTGCACCGACGGTGCGCATGGTCTCGACAGTCACCGGCGTGCCGGTGTCCCGCCTGGACGCCGCCTACTGGGCGCGCAACGCGCGCGAGCCGGTGGCATTTGCCGCTGCGGCTGCGTATCTGATGCAGGCAGGCCACAAGCGCTTCATCGAGCTCGGCCCCCATCCCGCGCTGGTCGCCGTGCTGCAGCAGGCGTGGGATGCGCGCGGGGAAGCCGCTGGCGCATTGACCGCCGTGGGCACGCTGCGCAGGGCAACCGACGACCGGCTGAGCCTGTTGCGCATGGCGGCCAACCTGTTCGTGTGCGGTGTGCCCTTGAACTGGGCCGCGCTCGGCATTGCCGCGGGTCCTGTGACGCCGCTGGCACCGTATCCCTGGCAGCGCAGCCGATGCTGGCTGGCCACGCCGACCGCCATCGCAGCACCGGCCGAGCCAGGGTCGACGGCCCTCTATGCGGTTGAATTCGAGACCGCTGCGGCCGTGGCGCCGGCTTTGCCATCCGCCGGTGCGTGGACGGTGCTCGGTAGCGGCGTGCTGCATGCCGCACTGGTGCAGAAACTGGGTTCCACCCGCGGCGCCGCCCGCCGCCTGCTGGTCTTGAACGCGCTGGAGGCCGACGCCGGCGCCGCGGCGGCGGTCGATGCCTGCGACCTCTGCCTGACGGCGGTACGCGAAGCGGTGGATGCCCCTTTGTGGCTGCTGACCGGCGACCCGACCACCGATCCCGTGGCCGCGGCCCTGTGGGGACTGGCAGCAGGTGTGGGCTGGGAGCGGCCCGGACGCATCGCGGGGGTGATCGGTGTCGTCGGTGGCGCGACGCCCGCCACGGTCGATCGGGTCATCGGCGAGTTGGGCAGCGCCGAGCGGGAAGCTTCGGCCGGGCTGCACGTCGTGCTCGATGGCGAGTGGCGGCGGGTGCCCGCCCTGCGCCGGACCGAGGCTCCGCGCTCCAGCGGTCCCCGCACCAGCCCGACGATCGACCCGGCAGGCGCCTATCTGGTGACGGGCGGCCTGGGCGGCATCGGCCTTGCCTGTGCCCAGTGGCTCGCCGATGCCGGCGCCCGCCACCTGGTGCTGGCGAGTCGTCGCCCCCCCTCGGCGCAGGCGCAACGCTTGCTGGACGCGCTCCGCCGTCGTGGTGTCGGCGTCGACGTGGTCGAGGCGGATGTCGGTCATCCGGCATCGCTCGGCGCGCTGCTCGATGGGTTTGGCTCCCGCTGGCCAGCGCTGCGTGGCATCGTGCACGCGGCGGGGGTGCTGCGCGACAGCTTGCTGCACGGCCAGGACCGGACGGCGCTGGACGAGATCTTCGCTGCCAAGGCGCGGGGCGCCGAGATGCTCGACCGGCTCACCTCCGGGAGAGGCCTGGATTTCCTGGTCTTCATGTCTTCCATGGCCGGGCTGTTCGGTGCCCTGGGCCAGGCTGGCTACGGTGCGGCCAATGCCTTTGTCGATGCACTGGCGCGGCGTCGGCGCGCGCGCGGCGAGGCGGCTCTCAGCATCGCATGGGGCCCCTGGCGCGATACGGGAATGGCCGCGCGACTGGGCGCCGCCGCGACGGACGAACGGCGGGCGCGCGGCATCGGCGCATTGACCACCGCCGAGGCCCTCGACAGCCTGGCCCGCGCGCTCGCACAGACGGCACCGGTGGTGGCGGCGTTGCGCATGGACTGGCCCCGCTTCCTGGCTTCGCTGCCCGCCGTTGCCGGTCCCCTGGCCGCATCGGCGGTGGCTGCGATCGCCACGCCTTCCATCGCACCGTCCCCCATGCCGCCCCGCATCGCCAGCGTGCGCGCCGAACTGGCCGCGCTGCCGCCGCTGGGACGGCGGGCACGGCTGCAGCTGATTGTCGAAGAGACCCTCGCGACGGTCATGGGCGGCGGGCGACTCGACGTCGACCGCGGCTTCTTCGAACAAGGCATGGATTCGCTGATGGCGACCGAATTTCGCGCACACCTCAACGCGCTGCTGGGCGGCGCGGTCGGGGCGACGGCGGTCTTCGAGCACGCCACGGTGATGGCGCTGTCCAGTCACCTGGGGGGCGTGCTGGCTGTCGATGCGCTCCCTTCCGGCGTTGTCGTGGCCCCAGCCACGCAGCCACCCGACATCCTGGCCGAACTGCTTGCCGCACTGGACACGGCAACCGGTCCGCAGACGGCTGCGGCCGAAACGAAAGATTCTTGATGGCAACCTACTATGTCGGGCTGGCGGCATCCTTCCACGATCCCGCCCTGTCCATCGTCTCGCCGGACGGCGAGGTGTTGTTCGCCGAGGCGCAGGAGCGCTACCTTCAGGACAAGCGTGCATTCAACGCCGTGCCCGATCACATCCTGCGGGCGCCCAAGCTGATCCGCGAATACTGCGGGCCCGACGCCGAGGTGGTGGTCGCACTGACCTGGAGCAGGCGGGTCCTCAAGTCCCTGTGGCTGGCGTCCCTGGTCGACGTGCCTGGCATTGGCGGGCTGTTGACGCCGGTCAACGATTTCTTCCTCGCGCGGCGCGATCATCTGGTGTGGCCCTGGCCCCGTTTCGACGCTTTGCGCCGGGGCATGCTGAGCACCCTGAGCCTGGCCGGGCACAACCTCGGAGCGCTGCGCAACCAGGGCTTCCGGCTGACCGGCATTCGCCGCTACGAACACCATCTGACGCATGCCGCGACGGCCTGCTTCACCAGCCCCTTCGATGCGGCCGCCTGCGCGGTGGTCGACGGCTACGGCGAATGGAGCTCGACGAACTTCTACAACTACGAGAACGGTGTGATCACACCGCTGCGCAAAGGCCCGGGCGCGCTCGGCGTGCAGAACGCCGGCAGCCTCGGCATGTTCTATTCCAAGGTATGCGCGCTGTGCGGCTTCGACGCGGTGCAGGGCGAGGAGTGGAAGGTCATGGGGCTGGCGCCCTATGGCCGCCACGACGAGGAGTTCGATGCGCTGCTGCGCCCGCTGGTGATGGTCGAGGGATTGGCCTTGCGCAATCCGGACGCGCGGGACACGGCCCGTCGGCTGGCGGCCGTGCAGGCGCTGATGGCGCAGGCCGAGCGCGATCCCGACCCTGCGGTGTACCAGCGGCGACGTGCCGACCTGGGCCGGACCGGGCAGGAGATTTTCAGCGACGTGGCGGGCGGTCTGCTGGCCGCGCTGCACACGGCGCAGCCACACGACAACCTGGCCTTCGGCGGGGGGTGCGCCCTCAACTCCTCCTACACGGGGCAGATCCTGCGCAACACGCCCTTTGCCGCAGTCCATGTGCCGATGGCGCCCGGCGACGACGGGAACGCGCTCGGCGCGGCCCTGCTGGCCTGGAGCGCCGACCATCCGGGCCGTGCGCCCGTCGCGGCCCGGCCGCTGTCGCCCTACCTCGGCAGCACGGCCTCGGCGTCGGCGCTGGAGCGCCTGGTTCGCTTGGGCGGCTTCTCCTCGTTGCAACACCTGCCGGACGGGGCGGTCGTCACCCGCACGGCGGAACTGCTGGCACAGGGGCGCATCGTCGGCTGGTTCCAGGGCCGTGCCGAGTTCGGCCCGCGCGCCCTGGGCAACCGCTCGATCCTCGCCGATCCGCGCGATGCCTCCATGAAGGACCGCATCAACGACAGCGTGAAGTTCCGCGAGGAGTTCCGCCCCTTTGCACCCTCGATCCTGCACGCGCACGGACCGGAGTGGTTCGAGGACTACCAGTACAGCCCCTACATGGAGCGCACGCTGGTCTTCCGGCCCGAAGTCCGTGCCCGGGTGCCGGCGGTGGTGCACGAGGATTTCACCGGGCGTCTGCAGTCGGTGACCACTGCGCTCAACCCGCGCTATCACGACCTCATCGCCGCCTTCCACGCGCTCACCGGCGTACCGATGCTGCTGAACACGAGCTTCAACGTCATGGGCAAGCCGATTGCCCACTCGGTCGAGGACGCCGTCGCCGTCTTCGCCACCAGTGGCCTGGATGCCCTGGTCATCAACGACTACCTCATCGAAAAACAGAGGACTGTGTCATGACGGACCTGCAAGCCAACCAACGCACCGAACGCGGCGTCGCCGCGTTCTACGACACCGTGAACGGATTCATCACGGAGAAGAGCCGCTTCTTCAACCAGGGCTACTGGAAGGACGGCCCGACCAGCCAGGACGAGGCGTGCCGGGCGCTGGTCCGGCTCGTGGGGGAGGCGGCGAGCCTGAAGTCCGGCGACCGGGTGCTAGACGCCGGCTGTGGCTATGGCGACCAGATCCTCACCTGGGTGGGCGAGTTCGACGTGGCCCATGTGCTGGGCATCACGCTGTCCCAGACCCAGCTGCACGCCGCGTTCGGGCAGTGCCAGCGTGCCGGCATCGTCGAGCGGGTGGCGCTCAAGCGCATGTCCGCGACGCAGCTGCAGCTCGACGACGCCAGCGTGGACAAGGTGGTGGCGGTGGAGAGTGGCCATCATTTCCAGACCCGCGAGGCGTTCTTTCGCGAATCGCGCCGGGTGCTCAAGCCTGGTGGGCGCTTCGCGGCCTGCGACATCCTGCCGATGCCCAGGGACATGGCCGGCAGCTATGGCTGGGTGGTCGATGCCATGCGGCGCTACCCCAACGAATCGATGATGCCGCGAGCCAATGTCGTGGACCGTTCCGTCTATCGGCGGCAGCTGGAAGAGGCCGGGTTCGTCAACGTGCAGGTGGTGTCGATCCGCGAGCATGTCTACGAGCCGATGGCCCGCAGCCTGCGCAAGCGCCTGGCGACCGGGCGCCTCAAGCCACTGACGCCGTTGACCAGCGTGTCGCCGCGCCTGCTGCTGGATCGCGACCGGCTGCACTACGTGCTGGCCCTGACGCAAATGCTCACGGCCTTCGCCAACCCGCTCACCTGGCCGGGCGCGCTCAACGCCTGCAGGCATGGCCCGCTCGACTACGTGCTGGCCGCGGCCGACGTTCCGGTGGTGTGAATGGCCGATCCATCCGATCCATCCGATCCATCCCATCGCGAGCTGCTCGCCCGAGCTGCTGCCGAGATCAAGGCGTTGCAGGCGCGGCTGCAGGCTGCGCCGTCTTCGGGCCATGCCGAGGCGCCGGTGGCTGTGATCGGTGTCGGCTGCCGTTTTCCCGGCGGCGCCGACAACCCGGAGGCCTACTGGCGGCTGATCGAGGAGGGCGGCGATGGCATCCGTCCGGTGCCGGCGCAGCGATGGGATGTGGACGCGCTGTACGACCCGGAGCCGGGAAAGCCCGGCCGTGTCTACACGCGCACCGGCGGCTACCTGGATGAGGTGGACCGCTTCGATGCCAGCCTGTTCGAGATCACCGGCGCCGAGGCGGACAGCCTGGATCCGCAGCAGCGCCTCGTGCTGGAGACCGGCTGGGCCGCGCTGGAGCACGCCGGCCTGGCCCCCGCGATGCTTCGGGGCAGCCGCACCGGCGTGTTCGTCGGCATCGGCCTCGATGACTATGCGCGCTTGATGCAGGCCGCCGGTGTGGGGACGGACCGCATCGACCCCTACATGGGAACCGGGACCGGCTTCTGCTTTGCGGCCGGACGTCTGTCCTACGTGCTCGGTCTGCAGGGACCCAGCCTGTCGCTGGACACGGCCTGCTCGTCGTCCCTGACGGCCGTGCATCTGGCCTGCCAGAGCCTGCGCACCGGCGAGTGCGACATGGCGCTGGCCGGTGGCGTGAACCTGATTCTCTCGCCCGATCTGACGGTTTACCTGTGCGGCGTGCGTGCGCTGTCGCCGGACGGGCGCTGCAAGACCTTCGATGCGGCGGCCGATGGCTATGGCCGCGGCGAAGGCGCTGGCCTGGTCGTGCTGAAGCGGCTGGACGCCGCCCTGGCTGCTGGCGACCGGGTGTTGGCGGTGATTCGCGGATCCGCCATCAACCACGATGGCGCCAGCAGCGGCCTGACGGTGCCCAACCTGGAAGCGCAGAAAGCCGTGATCCGCGCCGCGCTGGCGCAGGCCGGCGTTGCGCCCGCGGCCGTCGACTATGTGGAGACGCATGGCACCGGCACCGCGCTGGGCGATCCCATCGAGGTGGCGGCGCTCGGTGCCGTCTACAGCGCCGGCCGCAGTGCCGATCGCCCCTTGCATCTTGGTGCGGTGAAGGCGCACATCGGTCATCTGGAGCCCGCAGCAGGCATCGCCGGCCTGATCAAGCTTGTCCTGGCGCTGCACCATCGCACGCTGCCGCCGCAACGCCCCATCGGGCGCCTCAATCCGGCGCTGGCCCTCGATGCGATTCCGGCCCGCATCAGCGCGCAGGCGGCGCCCTGGCCGGCCCCTGCCGACGGAGACCGCATCGGCGCGGTGAGCGCCTTCGGCTTGTCCGGGACCAACGCCCACGTGGTGGTCGCGGAGGCACCGATCGGCGCGGCGGCGGCGGTGCGGCCGGACGTCCGTCCCGGGCAGGCGCGGGCGCTGGCGCTCGCTGCCGCCACGCCGGCGGC